>CALIGP010000418.1 GCA_938021455.1 uncultured Lewinella sp.
TAGCGTTTCAATGAATGGCCAGACGGTAATCACCGATGCCTTAAGTACGACTAACGGTGGTGACGGAGATGTACCAGGCCACTTAGCGGCGACCAATCAAGGCGGTTACAACTTCCAGTGGAAGTACAATTCGACTTCCTCTACCTCTGAGGGCGTTTTTGAAGTTGATGACATCGTCATCTACTCTTCTGATTCAGGAACTGAGATAGTGGTTTTCGAAGATGACTTCCAGGGTTACACAGCAGGTGATAATCTAGATCCTGCGGATGCTGATGGGAACCCCATAAATGCTGATTCCGTATACCACCCTAACTGTTCTGAAGTAACGGTTGGTGAAGATCAGTAAGCTTTAATTAGCAGACTACGATATTAATGGAACTTTAAGTTCATATACCTAGGTGAGGAGCGTCTGTTCAGGCGCTCCTCATTTTATACTATGCAATGCTTACTGCCTTTTTCGCATTGCGAGCTATCCTACGATAGCTGATTTACCGTTAAGTCATCATGTCACCAGTATTAGGATTACGCGCATTAATGGCGGAGTCTATTATAAATCAAATACTAGTACAGTGTGCTAAAGATTTTTCAGCTGTTAAAACAGCGATTATCTTGATTGGCCGTTGCACCTCTAAAGGGGCGGCATGAACAAAAAGGTCATAAAAAAACACCGCGGGCAGTCCTGACGTCAAATTTTGGTGATTACTAAGAAAAAGAACCAAAATTATTTGGCTGAGAAATTGGAACGCCTTAAATTGGTTAACCAGTTAAGTGTTCGTCCTTGTAACTTAAGATGAGCTTCTACTAAAGCGATTTTGCAACAAAAAAAACCTGCTATTTATTACTTTAAATAATACTATATGAATTACTCTTTACAAAATTTTGCTGGGCGTACACATCGGGTGTTAGGCCTCCTTGTTATGTTCATATGCTTGGTTACAACAAGTGCCTATGCACAAGGAACCATTACTGGTCAAGTTACCGATGAGAGCGGTGAGAGTTTAATCGGAGTTACCGTTAGGGTGCAGGGAACTACCACCGGTACAGTTACCGATATTGATGGAAGTTTCAGCTTAGAAGTTCCTGCTGACGCAACCTTAGAACTTTCGTATACTGGGTTTGAATCTCAAGCTATTCCCGTTAATGCGCAAACCCGCTTCGATATTATACTACGAACAAGTTCAACGTTACTGGACGAAGTTGTTGTAGTCGGCTACGGTAGTGTTCAAAAGAGTGACATTACGGGTAGTGTTGCTTCGGTGAAAGCCGAAGATATACAAGCTTTCCCCGTATTAAATGCTGGCCAAGCACTCCAAGGCCGTGCAGCCGGGGTATCCGTTCAGACACAGAATGGTGGCGAGCCTGGAGCCGGTATTTCAATTCGGGTACGCGGTACTTCATCGCTGAGTGCAGGAAGTGATCCATTGGTTGTAGTGGACGGTTTTGTTGGTGCTTCCTTTCCACAACAAAATGATATTGAATCCATAGAAGTATTGAAAGATGCATCTGCAACAGCTATTTATGGTTCGCGAGGATCAGGAGGAGTTATTCTGGTTACTACTAAGAAAGGTAAGTCTGGAAAACCAACCGTTGAGCTCAATTCTAGTTATTCCTTTCAGGAAACGACGAATAGACTGGACTTGCTGGATGCAAGAGGATTTGCTGAGTATCAAAACATGATCCGTACCAATGCTGGGGATGCTCCTTATGCTCAGGGATCAGCTAATACAGATTGGCAAGACGAAATTTACAGAAATGGAAGTACACAAAACCACCAAGTCTCCGTTTCTGGAGGAGGGGATAATGTTAATTACTATATATCTGGTACTTACTTTAATCAGGAAGGAATCGTAGTTAATTCTGATTTTGAAAAGATTCAATTTCTGGCTAATGTAGATGCGCAAGTCAGTAAAAGGCTAAAAATTGGATTGAATACTATCTCTAGCCGGAGTCAACAAAATGGTGTTTCGACCCAATCTACTGGAAGTGACCCCGTTGGTTCTGTAAACGGAGGAGGAGATGACGTTGTAGCCCTGGCTTTCAGGTTCTCACCGGATGTGGGAAGGTTTAATGATGACGGAAATTTCTCTCAAAATACCGTTGGAGACGACATCGAAAATCCATGGGCGGTTGCTACACAAATAACGAATCAAACTAAAACAGATAATGCAAGAACGAATCTGTACGCTGATTTCGAGATACTTGAAGGTCTGAGTTTCAAAACTACCTTAGGTTACCGGACTCAAAATGGTACAGAAGGATATTTCAAACCAGAAACCTTTCTTCTTTCTGCTGGTGGAGCATTTTTGGAATCTGTAAAGAGAACAAATTTGCTTAATGAGAATTACCTAACGTATACCAAACCAGTCGGGCAAGGTAATTTGACCTTATTAGCCGGTCATTCATACCAAAAAAACACCACAGAAGGACTTGAAGCAGGTGCTCGAGAATTACTGACTGATGTGTTCTCATTTTACAACCTGGAAGCAGGTCAGATCGATCAGCGTGACGTTGATTCTCGTTTCTCAGAGTCTGAAATTGAGTCTGTCTTTGGACGATTGAATTTCGACTGGCAGAACAAATACCTAATTACTGCTACCGTTCGTAGAGATGGTGCATCAAACTTTGCGGCAAACAATAAGTACGCCATATTCCCATCTGTTGCTGTAGGTTGGAAGGTTTCACAAGAAAACTTTTTAGTTGATAACCCGACGATATCTAACCTCAAACTAAGAGCAAGTTATGGACTAACGGGTAATCAAGCCATCGGCCCTTACCAGTCTCTTGCGACCTATCGTGTTCAACCTCCCACAGAAGTTGACGGTGCTTTTGGAGTAGATCTCGCTCGCGAAGACAATCCAGACTTAAAGTGGGAAACTGCATACCAGACAAATATCGGATTGGACCTAGGATTGTTCGAAGGCCGGATAGCGATTAGCGCAGATTACTACAACATCGATACAGAAGATCTGTTAGCAATAGACAGAGCCTCAAGCTTTTATTTAGGAACATCTGACTTAGACGTCCTAAGAAATGTAGGTTCGATTAACAATAAGGGGTTTGAATTTTCTTTAACTTCAACGAATATCAACAGAGCGAACTTCAGCTGGAAGAGCAACTTTAACTTGTCAATAAACAGGAACGAAATTGTGGAAATCTCTTCTGGAACACAATTTGGCAGCGGCGCTCCGGGCTATTTTGCCGGCGGTTTGACTTATGTATTGGATGAAGGTAGCCCAATTGGACAGTTTTGGGGATTAGATTACCAAGGCGTATACCAAGGAGGAGCTATTCCTGAAGGAACAGCCTTAGAAGGTGGATCTTTCGATGGAGACGGAAACGCCATTCCTGGAGAGCCATTATTCGCAGAGGTAGCGGATGAAGATGGTAATTTTGATGGTATTATTAACGACGGTGATCGACAGGTTATCGGTGACCCAAACCCTGACTTTACTTTTGGTTTCAGTAATAGCTTCTCCTATAAAAGCTTTGATCTGAATATCTTTTTCCAAGGTTCCGTAGGTGGGGACATCTACAACCTTACCGCTGTTCAACTGTATAATGGTGACAGTAATGGATTGACCGATGTGTTGAATTCCTGGACGCCGGAGAACACAAATACGGACATTCCCCGTGCGGCAATCAGAGGTAGAGAACGGTCCTCTCGCTTTGTAGAAGATGGAAGCTATTTAAGGCTTAAAAACATTGCCTTAGGTTACGCTTTGCCATTGGGTGCCATACAGAGATTAGGGTTTAGTTCCGCCAGACTATCAATAAGCGCGCAGAACATACTAACCTTTACCAATTATTCTGGATTGGACCCTGAGGTGAGTTACTTTGGTAGCGGAGGAGAAAGTGGTGGAGATGCTAATGTTGTTCAAGGACATGATTTTGGGAATTACCCCAACTTGAGGTCCGTCACCGTTGGTGTTAATTTGAAATTTTAAATGAGTCATTAAAAAAGAACTGATTAAGATGAAAAACATTAAACTTTTATTCACGCTGATACTAGCTTTATCCGTTGCAGCGTGTTCGGACTTAGAGGAAAATGCGATAAGTCAATTGAATCCGAGTGAACGGAGTCTTGACTTAGAAACGGTAGAGACTACCATTAATGGCGCTTACGGTAATTTAAGTGCCAGGGCATTCCTGTCTCGTGCCCTGGGCCTGACGCTTATGTTACGATCAGATATGGTTGACATAGGCAACCCTACTACTTCGCCGATAAGAATTGAACATGATCAATTTACGGTTGCAGCTGATAATGCATTGATCTTAAACCCGTCCAATCCCGAAAGAAGTTTTTGGCCTCGACTCTATCAAATGGTCAGAGGAGCCAATGAGACCCTTAGGGAGTTAGAGCAGCTTGATGGGGAAGATCCTGCTACGGTAAATGAAATCGCTGGCAGAGCACGTTTCATCAGAGCTTATGCCTACTATCATTTGGTTAGGCTCTTCGGTGACGTACCTTACCTGGACGATCAAACGTTGACTGCGGACGCCTCCATTGCGCCAAGAACATCAGCAGAAACCGTATATCAGGCCATCATTGCAGATTTCGAATTTGCTAAAGCGGCCTTACCAAATACGCGAGCAGACAGATCTCTTCCTGGTAAAGCGGCAGCAAGTGCTTTTCTTGCCAGTGTCTACTTAACGCGTGGAGAATACCAAATGGCCTACGATGAAGCCACTGACGTGATCGACAACGCAGGTACGTACGACTTGGCATTGGAACCAGATTACCGTAATATCTTCCATGCCGTGAACACCGATGCGTCTAAGGAGCCAATATTTGTTATTGACTTCGTAGCAACCAATGTAGGTGATGAGTCAAGAGATTACTTAGCCGCCTTTACCGGTTTCTACGGCCAGGCAACTTACTACGCCACCGGCGGATGGTCGGTTATGGTACCTGCTCAGGCAGTTTATGATACTTGGGATGACGGAGACTACAGAAAAGAGGTCAATTTTGATGCAGAAGCTCTTGATAACGCTGGAAATTTACTTCCGTTTACAAACTTTTCCAGCACGGATGGCCGTAATGTGAATCGTCCATATATTTCTAAGTACACGGCCATGGCGGGTGATACGCCCATAGCAAATACCAGCGGCCGGGACTCGGATTCTAATTACCAGCTGATGCGTTATGCTGAGGTGCTTCTAATTGCAGCGGAGGCTGCCATTGAATTGGGAAGAACCGCAGAGGCTGATGGTTGGATAAATATGGTTAGAGAAAGAGCCAGAAATGGTGATGGATCTGCTGCGCCCAGCGCTGTACCTGCTAATATTAGCGGGGCTACCATTAACGATGTTCTAGAAGAAAGAAGGTTAGAACTTGCCTTTGAACAAAAAAGATGGTATGACATCGTCAGAAGACGAATGGGCGCTGAGGTATTTGGTCCTAATGGCTTCGAAACCGAGCTTATGGGTACACAAAACTTTGACCCATCCAGAGATTACTTGCTGCCAATTCCTCCCCTGGAAATTACGAACAACCCTAACCTGACACAGAATCCGGGTTACTAGTAACCAATATTAAACTTCTTCTAACTGGATATCAGCACTACGCGGACCCCTCAGTTTCTCCAATTGCTTCAACGGGAGAACAGGTTCCGTTGCTGATATCCAGTTTTTTTTTGAATAAATATTCTTTTTATGAAAGTGCTATCTATCAGCTTGCCCTTAGGTTTTAGGTTAAAAGGTTGTTTGTCCAAACCTTTTTATTCCCGGTGCATCTTACTTTTCTTTGCCTTGACTACGTTTAGTTATTCTGCTAAGGCACAAGACCTGGATCCTAACCTCCCACCAAGTGGAAATTTTGACCTCTCTTATTGGAAACTCACTCGACCAAATCAACAAGAAATAGACGAAGGCAATTTGTCAAATGGATTTGTAAAAGAAGATGAGTTTTACACTGACGCCACTACCGGAGCCATGGTATTTTGGTGCCCCAATGATGGTAGGACTGGTGGTAGTACCTATCCGAGAAATGAGCTAAGAGAAATGATCCGGGCTGGTGACACCAGCATTGGCACACAAGGAATAAATAAAAACAATTGGGTGTTCTCTTCGTCCACCATGGCAAACCAAGAAGCCGCTGGAGGAGTAGATGGAGTCATGACGGCTACCGTCGCAGTGGATCATGTGTCGGAGACTTCTGACGAAACTCGCAAAATAGGCCGGGTTATTGTCGGACAAATACACGCTTCTGATGACGAACCCTGCCGAATTTATTACCGTAAGTTACCTGGCAATACAAAGGGCTCTGTATACTTCGCGCATGAGCCTACCACGAGCCCAGAGCAATGGTATGATATGATTGGTAGCAGAAATGATGGTGCGCCCGATCCGGAAGATGGAATTGCCCTGGGAGAAAAGTTTAGCTACGAAATCAAGGTCGTTTTCAATACCCTTACGGTAACGATCATGAGAGAGGGTAAGCCAGACGTTGTGCAGGAAGTGGACATGACGAATAGTGGATTTGCTGATGACTGGATGTATTTTAAAGCCGGAAACTACAATCAGAATAATGCGGGAGATCCTGACGAATATGCTCAAGTATCTTTTTTTGCTTTGGATGTTTCCCACTCTGATCCCACTCCACCAACGGGCTATACCGCTCCAACAGACATTCCAAGGTTCCAACCTTTCTTAGCCGAGTGTAAACTACAAGCTCCAACCAGTTCAACGCTTCGTGCCCAAGATGCACTTGATGGCTATACACACCCTGAATGGTTTTACGTTGTTGATGGTGATAAAATCCGATTCAATCAATCCGGTGAGAGCATGCGAACGGAGCTCCGGTATGAAGAAAATTATGACGTCAATGAGGCTAATCGGTCTATGCATGCCAGACTTGACATTGCAGAGCAGACCTGTCAGCAGGTTACAGTATTACAAATACATGATGATGCAAATGCAGGGCCGGGGCCTAATAAGCCACTACTAAGAATTTACAAACACCAGGGTAGAATACCGACCAACCACTTGTGGGCGGCCATCAAAACAGATGCTGCAGGAATAAATACGACCCACGTCGATCTTGGTGAAGACCCTGGAGGATATTTCAATTGTGATATCCGGTTGGTTGATGGAAATATGATCATTGACTTCGAAGGTGAGGAAAAGGTGAATGTCGATGTCTCCTTCTGGACTTTCCCCAGTTATTGGAAAGCGGGGGTTTACCTTCAAGACAATGGCGAGGCAACCACACATTTTGACGAGTTGTTTGAGGGCGACGGTTCCCCACAGAACTATTTCCCATCGGTTAGTATTACCTCTCCCGTTAATGGTGAAAACATTGAGCCAGGTAATGATGTCGAAATTACCGTTGATGCCATTGATTCAGACGGTACAATCACCATGGTTGAGTTCTTTGAAGGTAGTACGCTATTGGGAGAAGACACTACGGCTCCTTATTCATTCACCTGGTCCGGTGTAGCTGAAGGTGAATACACCTTATCCGCCAAGGCAACTGATAACGAAGGTGGATCAAGAACATCCCTGAGTACGGAGATTACAATTAGCGAACAGGTCAATGTAACGGGCGTAAACTTTGTTGAGTCCACTGCCGCCGCTGCCGTTGGAGGCACCCTGCAGTTGGATGCCGTCGTTTCTCCCGCCAATGCATCTAACCAAAATGTTGTGTTTGTCTCTGGTGACCCAAGTATAGCTACGGTAGACGAAAATGGCTTGTTAACTGGAATTGCAGAAGGCATTGTGACGGTCACCGTGACGACTGAGGAAGGAGCCTATATCGATTCCGAAGAGGTATACGTAGTATTCCCCTCCACTAAGTTTAACCTCGCCGTAAATCAACCAATTGTAGGTACCGGTACGGCTGATGGGGCAAATATCCCCACCAACCTCGTAGATGACAATACTGGTACGAGATGGTCCGTACAGAACTTTCCACAATCAGCCACGATTGACCTGGAAGATGATGACATCAGGATAACTCAAATTGAAGTTACCTGCTATGAAAACAGAGCCTACCAATTCATCATTGAGGGAGCTCTAACGGAAGAAGGACCCTATACGACCATCGTTGACCGGTCAAATAATAAGACACCAGGTTCTCCTACCACGCCAATTATCGATATCCTTGATAGCATCGAGGCCAGATTTGTAAGAGTGACTGTATCTGGCGCAGATATATACGCTGGTCAGTGGGTTAGCCTCACGGAGCTGAGAGTATTTGGTGTAGGTGAGCGAAATACGGTAAGTGTGACAGATCTGTCTGATCAACCAATTAGACTGACGCCCAATCCTGCAACTTCCATCGTAACGATCAGTGGAGCAGAGGAATACAATA
Organism: uncultured Lewinella sp.; assembly: GCA_938021455.1. Taxonomy (GTDB): domain Bacteria; phylum Bacteroidota; class Bacteroidia; order Chitinophagales; family Saprospiraceae; genus Neolewinella. The sequence goes on from CALIGP010000418.1 coordinate 8,312, forward strand.
CGCTGTTTGTGTATGATCAAACAGGAAGAGTTGTCATCCATCGAAAGATCAATAACCTGACATCACTAAATGTAAGTGCGCTTCCGGCCGGAATGTATTTCATCAAACTTGAGGGTGATGACAAGCCGCAGGTTTCCAGGCTGATAAAACGCTAGTGTAGTGTAATTAAGATTGAGTACCGTTTTTGCGCCAGTACTTTAGTCGCTGAATAAATGAAAAAACATGAGTCATCCCTAATTTTTGGGTGAGATGACCATGTATCCTGGCAAAGAATAGGGTTTTAGCGATCAGCGGACAGCATTCAGACAAAACAGCTCTGAATGCTGTCCGCTGATCGCTTTTTTATGCCAACCAAACTG
>CALIGP010000419.1 GCA_938021455.1 uncultured Lewinella sp.
AGGCGGATCGCGAATTTTATTTGGGGCTAATTTTTATAACCCTACCATTCTGCTGACCGTTTGTTTGAAATTGCGCGGATTTCTTGATTAGGACATTCTTTTTTGCCTAAAAAAAGAAGGCCTTAGCAATTGCGGCAATAATTACTACTATCAGCAGCCGATAGGCATAAAGCCCTGCCTTTGGATGCTGGGAGGCAAAGCGGGCCGTTAGGTAACCACCCATCATTTGTCCGGCGGCCATTAATAAGCCGATGGGCCAGTCGATCAGGCCCCGCCAGGAAAAAATGGCGACGGCGATAAGGGTGTAAGCCGTTACAACGAGTGCTTTAATGACATTAGCCTGAATGATCTCATAGCGAGCAACGAGCACCATAATGGCCAGAAAGAAAACCCCCATACCCATCTGTATAAACCCGCCATAAATGCCGAGGGCAAAGTACAGCGGTATACTTACCCATTGTGGTAGGGTAGGGCGCCCTTGTGGAGCGACGAGCCAGCGTTTCGGTTTAACGAGTACGACGACGAGCATGACAATGAGTAGGTAACGAAATACCGCACGGTAGGCCTCATTGGAGATGATCAGGCTCAGATAAATACCCAGGACAGCGCCTAGCGTAGTGATGATAACCACACGCGTCATCTCTACCTTTTCTTCTTTCTTTACGGCAAGTCGCCCGGCCCGCTGAAAGCCCAGGCTGGCGGCAAAGCCATTACCCAGTACCCCAACCCGGTTAGTACCATTGGCTACATTAGCGGGAAGACCGAGCAACTCCATTAAAATGGTCAACGTAATGGCAGAACCATTACCGGAAAGAGTATTGACCGCTCCGGCAAGGATGGCCCCGACAAGCGCGATGAGGTAGTACATATAGGCTATCGGGTGAGTACGATATAGTCAAGCAGTAGCACCTGAAGAAATTTCTCAGGCGTGTGTTTGACTTCAGCTTTATCGATTTCCATTTGGTCCGCTAGGCGGATGGCCAACTGCCGCACGGCCTGTCTGTGAGCAGTATTTCCGTACTGCTGTGATCGGGCGAGTGTTTGCTTAACGATCATCATGTCTTCATCCGTGAATCGTTGCACGTTAGGGAACTCAGGTTCGTGATCGTCCCGGTTACGGATACCCATAATTTCTTCCAGGGTAAAAGCTGCGCTAACCGTTGATTGTATAACGGCCGTGCCAGCTACCATATCGCCAAGCCTTTGCTTGTGCCTTCCGCTGGAAATAAGTAAAACAGCAGGAATACCGGCTGAGAGAACGACATCGGGTAGGAGGAAAATAGCACGGGTAAGAAAATCTGCTGGTGTGGGGTCTTTGCCATCCAGGCGAATTACTTTGATGCCCACCACTTTTTTACCGATGGTTTGCCCGCGGTTGAACATCTCTATCAGGAAGTAGTAGAGAATAAAGGAAAAAAGCGGCCCGAAAGCGATCAGGACCATCTCGTCAATACCGGAGATCATATTGAGTAACAAAGCCGCCAATATCCAATAGACGACAAGCATGAAAATCAGGTCAATAAAAAAACTACCTATCCGCGTCCCGGTTTTGGCCAGAGAATAGTCAATGCTAACGTTTTGGGTGGTTTGGATCGTGACGGATTCCATGTCGGCAAGGTAAGGCTGTTTTTTAGAATACTCCTTCTAAGTAGGCTTAGTGTACATTTGGCTATACAAACATTGGCTTAACAAAAGCCCATGAGGCGGGAGAACCGTTACCAATCCTTTAAACTTATCTCGTTTTTCGCACTATTTTATCCGGGAAGGCGTAATATGTAGCCTCGCAAGCGTAACTCTTCTGGAGAAACGAAGATCAGCGAAGCTAAAAGAACCCATGAGTCAAAAAACCATATACCTCATCATAGGCCTGATCGTTACTGCCGTTTTGGGGGTGATTCTCCTGCAACTGGATATGATCCGTACGGGTATGGAGGTAAATGAGCAGCGCTATGATGAAGCTGTTCAGGATGCCCTGAAGAATGCCGCCCGGGAGCTGGAACAGCAGGAAGCCTCAGAAATTAATTTGCAGACGAATGGGTTTAACTCTTCGGAGTCAGCCATCAATTTAGGACCAGGTAAATTTACCCGGGATATACAGCGGTCCAAATTACTGGGTAATAACGGTATCCTTATTCCTGAGCCCTACTCTTACCGACTGCGCCTGCAGAACCAGTACAGCAATAAAGATCTGGTGGAAAGGGTGGACCGTAGCAGCCTGGAGAAAAAGCTCTTGAACGAAATTGAAAATGCTAATCTAGAAGGGGCGCTCGAATACGGTGTGTACGACAACCGCAAAAAAGAATTCATCATCCGTAATGGCCGCCGGCTTTCAGAAATTGGCGCAGATACCTCTCGTCACCTGGATTTGCTACATAGTAGCTTCCGGGTCTCTCTTTTTGCCGGTGAGGTGGACACCCCCGGCTACCTAATGGCCTACAGCCCACAGAAGAAAACGGTCATCTTCAACTCCATCTGGTATAACCTGGTGGCTAGCCTGCTCTTTGTAGGTATTATTCTGGGATGTTTCATTTATACTATTTACGTTATTCTGTTCCAGAAGAAGTTATCCGAGATGAAGACCGACTTTATCAACAACATGACGCATGAATTCAAAACGCCGATTGCGACCATCTCACTAGCCACGGACAGCATCGTCAGCCCTCGCGTATCGGGTGACCCCGAAAAGGTGAAACGCTTCGCGCGTATCATTAAGCAGGAAAATAAGCGGATGAATGACCAGGTCGAGAAAGTCTTGCAGATGGCAAAACTCGATAAATCTAAGCTTAACCTAAATCTCACGGCTGTAGACCTGAATGACGTCGTTACGGATGCTGCTGTTTACATCTCTTTGCAGGTAGAACCCCGGGGTGGGTCGGTAGAAACCGACCTTCAGGCGGAGCCCGCTATTGTAGAAGGAGACATGACGCACTTGTCCAGTTTGGTCAATAATTTGCTGGACAACGCCAACAAATATTCCCCTGATGCGCCAAAAATCATTGTGTCCACACGCAATGTTAGTAAGGGTGTAGAGGTTACAGTAACGGATCATGGTCTCGGAATGACCCGTGAGGCGCGAAAAAACATTTTTGATCGTTTCTATCGTGTGCATACCGGAGATCGACATGACGTGAAGGGTTTTGGCCTGGGCTTGTCCTATGTGAAAACCATTACGGAAGTCCACAACGGAACCATCAATGTAAAAAGTGAATTAGGCAAGGGCAGCAGTTTCATCGTTACTTTCCCCTATCGCCAGGATTAAATAACCCGTACACGACAAAAAAAACCGACCCACCATGAGCGAAGCTACCCAGGCAGTTGCCCCCAAAATTTTGCTGGTCGAAGACGATCAGAATTTCGGAGATGTTCTCCGTTCTTTCCTTGAAGTCCATGATTACGATGTCACCCTGGCTACCGACGGCCTGGCTGGTTTCGAAGCCTACCGTCAGGGCAAATGGGATGTTTGCATCTTTGACGTAATGATGCCGCGCCTTAGTGGCTTTGAGCTGGCCAAAAAGGTTAGAGAGAGCGATAAGCAGACGCCGATCATTTTCCTTACGGCTAAGGCCATGAAGGACGACATCCTCAACGGGTTCCAAATCGGGGCAGATGACTACATCACAAAGCCCTTCAATAGCGAAGAACTGTTGGCCCGGATGAACGTGATCCTTCGCCGTAGCCAAGTGCCTGCAGACCCCAAGGAAGAGCAAACAGACTTCGAATTTGGGCAATTCCATTTCAACTTCCCGCTTCGTATTCTCACGCATACAAATGAGAAGGGAGAGAAAGGAAAGGAGAAGCTTAGTCCAAAAGAAGCACAACTTCTTCGCCTTTTTGCCATTAATAAGAACAACATTCTTAGTCGAAGTGAGGCGTTGACTAAAATTTGGGGAGAAGACAACTACTTCACCGCCAGATCAATGGACGTTTTTGTAACCAAACTGAGAAAGTACGTTAAGCCAGACGAGAATATCGAAATCGTCAATATTCACGGCAACGGTTTTCAGCTTCTCGTTCGTAGCGAGATGGAAGAAAATTAAACCGATGGTTAAACACAGATCATAAAAGTCTTGTTTCTGTCCCTTACTGAGTGAAAATTCTTTACATTTGGACTTCAATCAAGAAAAAAGCATCTTACACGATGCACAAGAATTTTAGTTTTTGGGATTATGATTTATGGGCCGTCTCGACACTATCGGGACGGCTTTTTTATGCCACCAATTCTAATGATCCAATACCGTTTGATTACCGCCAGTAAAAAGAGCCTCTATGGGCGCCCCGTCATCCGCTACTTCCAAACGATAGCTTTGGGAGATTTCAGGCTCGTAGTGCCCGTTAGCCTAAGCTCCCTAGTGCTCCGGATTGCTTTTCTGCTGCTGATTAGTTTGTGCTGGGCGCGGCCGCAGGTGCAGGGGCAAATCGACTTGAATGCCCGTTCTCACCGGCAATTACAAGAACTCGTCGAATTCAATGAAGTATTCGGGCAAGGACATACGGGGTTCTGCCTCTATGATGTTGACTACCAAACTTTTCTACACGGTTATAACGCCGATCGTCTTTTCGTGCCGGCCAGTAACGTAAAGCTGCTCACCTTTTATCTGGCTAATCGCCTCCTGGGGCATCGAACTCCCGCGATCTTCTATCAGGAGTATCCTGACCGGATCGAGGCCTGGGGCAGCGGCTACCCGCTGACCTTACACCCCGCCTTCACCGGCTACGATGAGCTGGCCCCCTGGCTATTGAACCAACGGAAACCATTGGTTTTGAATTTCCCCCCAGGAGATGAATCTGTTGCCCGCTACGGCCCTGGCTGGAGTTGGGACGACTACAATGACAGCTACGTCTACGAGCGTTCTGCATTCCCGCTTTATGGTAATCGTCTTTTCCTCGACCTTTCGGTTACGGATGCTGAAGGCCGGCAGTCATTACTGGGTGCGCCGCTCTCTATCGCTGGCGCCATGCGCCAGCTGCCTGCTCAGGAGGCCCGCATCCGCCGCTCTGAGTTCGGGAACGACTTTACGGTTGGTCCCGAGTTTTATGAGTCAGACCGTTTTCCCATTGAACGCCCGCTGCACCTCTCGCCTTTTCTCTTGAGTAACGAGCTTTCTGCTGCCTACCCTGCACTGCGGGTTAGCAGTGGCCAAAAAAGCTATCCGCCAGCATCTACACTTAACGTACTAGAGGCTTCTTTGCCAGATACCGTCTTCCGCCGATTACTCCAGGACAGTGATAATTTTTTGGGCGAGCAACTGCTGCTACAAGCTGCAGCGAGTCGGTACACTCAACCTGATGTAGAGGCCGTTATTGCTTTCGCTCAAGACACCTTACTACCGGCTATTGGGGTCGAAAATATCCGTTGGGTAGATGGTAGCGGATTAAGCCGTTACAACCTGCTTACTCCCCGACACATGGCTCGCGTAGTGATGGCGCTCGACCAGGAAGTGGGCCGTGACCGACTAATTTCACTCCTCTCCGAAGGCGGAGTCTCCGGCACTTTGGCTAGCCGCTTTGACAACAAGCCTGAGGCTTATATATGGGCAAAGACGGGCTCTCTTTCCGGCGTTGTTTGCGTCAGTGGCCTCCTGAAAACAGAAAGAGGAAAGTGGTTGGCCTTCAGCTTTATGCACAACAACTTTGTAGGCAGTAACCGAAGCTACTACGACGAAATGCAGAAGACCTTGAGCTGGTGCTACGAAAATCTGTAATTAGATCGTCCCGTCTCGTTTCATTTCCTTGTCCAGATAATCTACCGCCCTCGCCGTGAAGGCCATGTAAGTGATGGAAGGGTTCTGCGTGCCGGCGCTGGTCATGAAGGAGCCATCAGTGACAAACACATTTGGTACGGCGTGTACCTGGTTCCATTTGTTCAGAACGCTTGTTTTGGGGTCGCGCCCCATGCGGGCGGTGCCCATCTCGTGAATGGCGGCTCCGGGCGCAGTAGGTTCGTTATGTACTTGTACGTTTTCGCAACCCGCGGCGAGTAGCATTTCTTCCAGGCAGTTCACTCCGTCTATACGCAGCTTACGTTCGTTTTCCTTTAGGCCAGCGTCGAATACCAGCGTAGGGATTCCGTATTTGTCTTTCTTCGTTTCGTGGAAGTAGAAACGATTCTCATGGTAGGGAAGTAGCTCTCCGAAGCAAGTGGCACGGATGGTCCAGTCACCAGGGCTGGTAATGGCTTCTTTGAAGCCGGCGCCAAGAGGAGCATTTAGTTGAAGACCTCGCCCAGCACCTCCCTGATAGCCGAAGCCACGGATATAATCTGTGCGTTCTGTAGCCTTGTCGATATTCCGGAAACGAGGAATGTAGAAGCCGCCGTTGGGCTTTCGGCCACTGAAGTACTTGTCTTTATGCCCAGTGTAAGTGCCGCTGCCGCCCATGCCGTAGTGATGGTCCATGATGTTATGGCCAAGCTCACCACTGTCATTCCCCAGCCCGTCCGCGAAGCGCTCTGACTTGCTATTCATCAAAATGGCCGTAGAGCCAATGGTACTAGCGTTGAGGAAAACAATTCTGGCGAAGTACTCTCTGGTCTCCATTGTCTCCGCGTCAATAACGTTTACGCCGGTAGCCCGCTGTGTTTTATCGTCGTAGATAACGGAGTGTACAATGCTATTAGCCATTAGCGTCAGATTGCCCGTGTCGTTAGCGACGGGTATAGTGGACGACAGGCTACTAAAGTAACCTCCATAGGGGCAGCCGCGCCAGCAACGATTACGGGCCTGGCACTCACCACGGGTGCCGTGGTGAAGTTCGGGGATGTATTTGGTCAGGTTGGCCGTTCTCCCGGGCGTAATGCGTCGTACGGGCCATTTAGCCTCGACCGATTGCTTGAAGTGGTCTTCAACACAGTTGAGGTCGAAAGGAGGCAAAAATTCGCCATCTGGCACGTGGGCCAAGCCTTCCTTTTTCCCCTGAACACCCACAAATTTTTCGGCGTAAGTGTACCAGGGGGCAATGTCTTTATAGCGAACGGGCCAGTCAACGGCTACGCCGTCTTTCATGTTGGCCTCAAAATCCAGATCACTCCAGCGGTAGCAGTGCCGGCCCCACATGATGGAGCGTCCGCCAACGTGTTCGCCACGGATCCAGTCGAATCGTTGGTCTTCTTCATACTCGCGCTCGTCGTCTTTGGCAATCCAGTGCTTATTGTCCTGGTTTACCCACCAATGGAGGCGGTTCTGCTTGTAATAGTGAGCAGCGATTTCCTCACGGGGGACTTTGTTCTGAAACTCAAGATCCCAGGTGTCGAGATTAGCCGTCGGGTATTCCCCGTGCTTTACCATCCGCCCCCGTTCCAGCATGAGCACTTTATAGCCTTTTCGGCAGAGTTCCATGGCGGCATAACCGCCGCTGATACCGGAACCAACGACGATGGCGTCGTAGGTTACTTCGTCCTTACCTTGAGAATTGAATTTCATGATCGTTTTTTAATGCTTGTATTTAAAAGTTAAGGTAGCCATTTTGCGCGACCGCAGGATGCAGAGGAAGGTTTTAAAAGCAATGAATCTAAAAGCCTAGCTCGAAAGAGCCCTAACGAGTCGATCTACGTCTGCTTTCGTGCAATAGATGGCCAGCGAAATGCGTACACCGTTAATGTCGTGAGAGGTCATCGGGCGGCAGTCGATTCCATAATCTTTGGTGAGGCTGCTTTTAACTTCCAAGACTTGTTTGTCTCGGACCTCCACCGTCTGGATACCCGCTGAAAGGCCATCGGCTGCAGGCGTCTTCAGTACAAAACGATCGTCTTTGGATAGTAACTCCCTAAAGTAGTGCTTAAGCTCAAAAACTCTGTTTTCGATTCGCTCCTGACCAATTAGTGCTCGAAAATCTAGTGCAGCACCCAAGCCCAATAGCTCGGGTAAGTTTCGTGTGTTGTAGTTTTCCAACCGCCGGATAGAAGTGTCTTCCCAGCCCCGACAAACGATGAGAGGCTTAAGGAGTTTCTGGGCTTCGGCCCGGGCGTAGAAAATGCCCATCCCCTTGGGGGAAAATAGCCATTTGTGACTGCTGGAGGTGAAGAAGTCGCAACCTAGTTCGTCTAGATTAATCTGAAACATCCCCATGGATTGGGCACCGTCTACGGCAACGAGTACGCCTTGTTCATGCGCCATGTCCGAAATTTCCCGGACGGGTAATCGCATGCCGTTGGTGTTAGTGACGTGGACAATGGAAATAACCTTCGTCTTTGGTGTAATGGCCCGACGGAAGAGGTCGACGATTTCTTCGCGACTCTCGGGGAGCAATGGGAGTTCTACGTCCTTTAGCACGACTCCTTTACGCTCCTGCCAGTATTTCCACGGCACGCGGGCACTGGTGTGCTCATGACTGCTGAGCAGTACCTCGTCTCCTTCGGAAAGCTCCATACTGGAGGCGATGAGATTCATCCCTTCCGTAGTGTTATGAATCAGCGCGATGGTCTCCGGCGAAACGGCGAAGGTCTTCGCTACTTTTTCCCGGACGGCTTCTTTTTCATCGTCCCAACCTCCCCACATATACTTCGAAGGAAATCCATCGAGGGTCTTCCTGAATTGGTTGGTGGCTTGGGTAACGTGATCCGGGCAAGCGCCCAGGGAGCCGTTGTTGAAATAAGTAAGCCCCGGGGCGAAAGTAAATTGGCTTTTCACCATTTCCCAGTAAGCTTCGTCACTTCCTGGATCCGCTAATCGTTCGTACAGCTTTCCTTGCCGATCATTGAGTGCTTCCAGGCCTGCGGGAGCCAGTAAGGCTGCTCCGGCAGTGGCAAGAACGGATTGACGAAGCCAGTTGCGGCGATTGAGCATGTTCGTGAAATTATGGAGAGAACGGGCGGAAAAGTCCACCGTTCATTGCTTCAAAAGGTCCCCCATTGCACCTGCGTCCGCGCCCCTTTCCTAGTATGATAGTAGTGGTAGTATGGTAGTAATGATAGTAGCTCACGCAAGTTGGAGGCTACTATCATACTACCACTACTATCGTACGATCATTACTAATTACAGCGCCCAGGCTTTCCCGCCCGTCAGTTCCTGTAAGTCTCCACAAGGGATGTACTCTCCGGGAACGGGGTCGTAGGCAAGCATAGTCGTCGCTACTTCTTCGGTGTTGAAGTAGGAGCTGATGATCATTGACTTGAGACTGAAATAGGCATTACGGGCGGTCGCTTCTGCTTTCATGTCCATTTCTTCCTGTGGCACGTCTTCTCCAGACATTTTAACGTCAGGGGCCTTATAACTCTTGTACTTCTCGTCCTGGCCCTGTAGGTAGGCCAATGCTTTGTCGGCATCAAGGGCTGCGAATCCTCCAGCATTATCAGCGTCCATCTTCTCCATCAGTTTGGTGAGTCCAGCCCGTGATTTTGTGGCGTTTTCTTCGCTGTAGACCTCGCCGATCATCTTGTCGATCATCTGAGGCACGCCAACATCGACGGCACCGGGAGTGTCGTCAGCAGGCAGCATGGTATCCGCCATCTTGCTGATGTAAGCATATTCTGCCGCGCTGAAAAAAGCAGGAGCGTAAGCAATGTCCTTTATTTCCGGATCTGACTTGCAGCTGGTAAAAAAGGCAGAAGCTATGGGAGCGCTTACCGCAAAACCCGTAGCGTAGGTCGCGTAGCGTAGTATTTCTCGTCTGTTCATTTTGTAG
>CALIGP010000420.1 GCA_938021455.1 uncultured Lewinella sp.
CTGAATAGCGATAACTGCTGCTTGGCTCTGCGTTTAGCGTTGATCTCGGGCTGTGCGCGGAGGAAGTCGATGACGATGCGCAGGTGGTTTTCGGCGGTGAGGTCTTCTAGTTGGCTGGTGGTGTCTGGCATGGGGGGCTGCTGTTTTAGTTCGGGGTTGAAAACCTCTCCCCCGGCCCCTCTCCGAAGGAGAGGGGGTGACTCTTCGGTAGAGAGCGTTAGAGATGACAAGATTTTTCGGCTTAGTAACGACTGTTTGTCTAGAAGTGCTATTTTTAAATGCTTTTACGGCCTAAGTATAATACCCTCGGCCACGAGAAGTGAAAATTCTTGAGACAATACTTCACCGAAGCGAAGGCTCGGTTACTACAGGCCCGGGTTTTAGGTCATAAGCCTGGTCATTCACCGAAAATTTCAAAAATCACCTGTAATAACCGAGTTCACTATAACGGTTATAGTCCAAGTGGTGTTTCTCTCCCTCTCCGTTGAACCAGTGGCGAGACTTTCCGGAGAGGGGGCTGGGGGGGGGGCATTGCTTCCAAAAACCTCCCCCTTGCACCTGCGTCCGCGCCTGAAAAGTAGACTATTCCGGAAAAATATCCCCGAGGTATCCTTCCAATCGCTCAATCGCTGCTGGGGTGACGAAGTAGCTCATGTGATCCGATGCCACGGGGTCTTCGTTCACCTCCAGCCCCGGCACCTCCCGCTGGCTTTTTACGGAAACGGCAATGTCGGTTGGGGCCTGAAAGAAAACGGTATCCACCAGTTCCTGGTAGTCTAGTTTGGCCACAATGCGCTGAAAGAAACCCATCGTCTGTTCATTGACGTCCGGCAGCAGGCGAATGTCACCGTTGATCATGGTGTAGCGCACCTCGCCCCGGTCGCCGTCTTTGGCGAGTCGTTTCAGGAAATCGGAGCCTATTTTCATTTCTTTGAGGGTGGCCAGCGCGGTGTTGATGAACCAGCGCAGACCCAAAATCGCGGGCACAAAAGGAGCGGCGACCGAAGCTGCTCCGCCCTCCAGTGCGCGAGACAGCAGCGGCGTCATCCACTGCGCCGCGTTACCGTAAGGACTGCCACCGTTAGGCGTTCCGAACTGAATCAGATGACTTACCACCTGACGTCCGTGCAACATCTCAATGAAGGACCGACTCACCAGCCCGCCCATGCTGTGGGCGTAAACGTGTAGCGTTTTACCGTGGTTTTCGCCTAGTCCTGCGTCCTTCAACTGACTTTGCAGCTTCTCGGCGGTGGTCCCGATGGGCGTTTTCAGGTTTTCGTAATCGTAGGTGAGCAATAGTGAATACCGACTTCCCAAAGAGCTGCCATCCGGAAATTTCGCGCGTTCCAAAATGCCCGGTGCGGTCGTGGTATCTCCGATGATGCCATGAATGAAAAGGGCGATCGGACCGTCTGCGGTGCTGATGGCCGTTTTCGGGTCGTCCGCAAGATATTCCGTCGTCAGGTCATCTTTTACCCGGGCAACGCGCAGTTTGTTGACTTCGCCCACCGGCCAGGGGAGATAATCATTGATCACTTGCCGGAAGAACAGCTTGATGGAGCCACCCAGGCTCCGGGTGTATTCTTCAGGTTGAGCGTTGGGCAGCTGGTGCAGGACCATGACGCCCTTCTCCTTATCCGGAAAGCCGACGGGGTAGTAGAGGCCACTTTCTTCATCATAGCCAAAAACCAGGGCGCCCTGGCTGGCCATGTCCGTTTTTAGTTCTAGTGGAGATTGTTCCGTAACGGCCTCGGCGTTGGTTACGTTGAAGAGCTGAATCATGTCCAAAGGTGTCTCATCGGCCAGGGCAGATCGGCTGCCCATCAGGGCCATGGGCTCCAACATGTCCTTGCGGACGGGGCAAAGGGAGCGACTTTCTCCGCACATGGCACGGGTAGTACTCATCGAGGAGTCCAGCATCATTTCTCCGAAGCTGAAACCGGTAGGCGCGTTGGCAACCGTTACGGGCGCGCTGGCGTCGTTGCCGCCATAGGTTTTAACCCCACCGGCGAAGAGCGGACGGAAAATGGTCACCGGGATATCCTTCACGCCCCAGCGATCCGGCCGCCGCTTGAAGAGGCCACCGAGACTGCCAGCGGCGCGGGTGCTTTTCGTCAGGTCATCGAGCTTCACCTGCTGACGCAGCCCGGTTTGTTCCCATTCGTTGAGCTCAAATTCCGTTTCGGAGACGATCACCTTCAGGTAGTTGGTGATGTCGGTCACGCCCCAGCTTTGCAGCTCTTCGGAGATCTCCAAGACAATGAACTGAACTGGCGGACTCCCATCGTTATTGTCATCAGGTTCCGTTCGGGTGGTGGTCGGTTCGTCTCCGGCTTCCAGCTTGATGACGGGCAGGAATTTGCCGCTTACGCCAAAGGCTTCATCGAGCAAAAGCATACCCACATAAAGCGGTTTTACCTGGTTGGTTTTTACTTTAACCCGCAGGCGAAGCAGGGCGGGTAGGAGTTGGTCGCCTACCTTGGTGTAGGAGAAAACGGCGGTGCCGTCGAGTGCCTTGATTTCGCTGTCGATGATCTCGCCGTATTCGTTGGGGATGACCTGCTCTAGGGTAATGTCGACGGCTTGGTCGACGTCCAGAATGTTGGCTCTTGGGGCTAGGTTAAGGGTGCTTTCGTAGGTGCTTACTTTAGCGAGATTATCGACAAAACCAACCGCCCAACCTTTGGTAGGCTTGGGAACGCTTTCGAAGAGCGGCCGTTGCTCACCGGGTAGCACCAGGCTGATGCCGTAGACGGGAAGGCGGACGATGTGATATTTTGCCGCTTCGGCATCTTCCGTCAAATGAAGACAATCGCCTTCGTCTTCGATCAGGTTGACGACCGATGCGCGGGCCAGCGTAGGGAGATCATCTGCGACATAAATCACCAGCGGGTCCATCTTTTTCTCAACGCTTACCAGCGAATAGGGCGCGGACGCAGGTGCAAGGAATGGTTGCGGGGCAAAGTAGGCCCGGCCAGCGTCCGTGCGCTGCACGGCCAACTCGTGCTCTTCCTTTCCGATCAGGACCACCACTTTTGCACCGGTCTCCACTCCGGCCATAGCGCCCTGATTGATGAACCACCCTTCTTTTTCGTCGTGGTGCAGTACGAAGTCACGGCTCATCTTCAGCGCGCCGTCGAAGAAGTGTTGGTCCATACTCGCGGCACCGCTTGCCTGGGTGAAAACGTCTTGCCCTCGGTGAAGATTCTTTACCCGGACGCGTACGCGGGCCATCAGTTCCGCGTAGCTGCAGCTGGCCAGGTCCATACTGCTCATGACTTCAATCAGGTAATGGGTAAACAATCCCCGCCGGACACCCTTGATCGGCATCTCCATCGCTACCTGCTCCGGCCGGCAGGCGGAGAGGGTGATGTGGGCTCTTACCGGAGGGGTATAATGGTCTCCGCTCCGAGCATACTCTTTGTGTCCATGAAAGTCTTCTATTCGCATGGCCGCACCGTTTTCCGGTACCGTTCTCGGGATGCCGACGGAGAGTCGGCTGATGGAGCCAGAGTTGCAACTATCGGCAATGACTAATACCTGGCCGGCATTTGCCGTGTGTTTAGCGACAAGGTAACTGATTTCTTTGTCGGCCAGGTCTTTGCCGCCGGGGAGTCGGCTGTCGTGCAGCACCATGGTCTGTAAGCGACGTTTTACCTCTAAATGCTGAAACTCCTTCGGCGCCATCATCTGTGCGCCATGGCCGGTGTAGTAGAGC
>CALIGP010000421.1 GCA_938021455.1 uncultured Lewinella sp.
GAATGCTGTCCGCTGATCGCTTTTTTATGCCAACCAAACTGGGTACAGGGGAGAAAATACAGGAAATGTTGCCCAAACTCCGGGATGACTCATGTTTTAAGTGCATCTGCGTCAATCCGTGTAATCCGCGATCCTTTTTATGGCACATCCGCGCTATCCGCGATCAGAATCCCCGAACCCCCACCGTTAGCAGCGCCGTTAGCTGCGTCCGATCGGTGTCCACGATATTCCCGTCGAAGGCAAATGTCCGGTAAGCGGCGTAGTAACTACTATTGGCCTGGTAGCGTACGGCAGCGTCAATGAAGAATTTGCCCACACTCCAACCTGCTCCGGCGGAGTAATTTAAAAGGGCAGTGTCCTCCTCATAACGGGTATCAATGGTGGGGAGCTGGCGATAACCAACACCAGCACGGAGCTGAAAGGGCTTCAGGTTAAGCTCTCCACCGAGGCGAACGCCCAGGGCGCTGCCCAGAGAAGCATCTACATCGTTATTGGCGAACTCATCCAGGGTAGCAAAGTCTTCCGTGCTGAAGGAATTACCGGCGTAGTTCTGGTAATCGGCGTCAATAGAAATGAACCCGCTGCGACCGATCAGAGCGCCGGCTCCAAGCATAAACTTCCACGGGGTGCGCAGGTTGAAGACTGCTTCGCTACGGGGGCTAAGGCTCGTTCCCCCTTGCGCAATGCCGTTGTCGGTATAGTTGTATTCCAGCGTGGTGAAAAAAGTCTCGTTAATGGTCCAGAAGGTAGGGGTGTGCACTGCACCGCTGAAGCGTAGATTGTCGGTGGGCCGCAGGATTAATCCGAGCTTGAAGTTTACTCCGGAGCCATCCATTTCCAAGGTTTCGTCGTAACCAGCATCGTCGAAAAAAGTAATTTCATCGCGCGTGTCGAATTCGTCGTAGACCCTGGTCTCCGTGAAGTTCATAAAGGGAATACCCAGGGTGATTCCCCAAAGCAGTTTCTCTTTGTAGTTGCCTCCGGCACCCACGGCAAATTCATTCATGCCTCCAGTACGGGTTACTGTGCCGCGACGATCAATTTGCCCTCCCTGGCTTGTCTCCAGGTCGAAATCAGAGAAAAAGCCCAACTCATCCTCCTGAATGGCGTTCGGGATATCAAACGCCAGATCCGCCCGGAAAGGATCACCTACACCATCGTTTAAATCTTCTACGATGGCATCAATTATGCTGCCTTCACTACTACCTTCGAAGGAGATGGTCTCATTAAAGTCAGCTAGCCTCGTTAAACCAACACCCCAGTTGAAGGTAGAAAAGTTAATGGACCGGGTATCGCCCGCCCAAACGAGTCCGATGCTGGGCACCACAAAGGCTCCTTTGTTTTCGCCCCCCGTGGCGTTGCCAGCATTACCTCGTAGCTGGGTGTCCGTATTCGTTAGGTTCAGCCCTGGCGTGATCTGTGCGCTACTAAAACGATTCCAACCAATGCCAGCCGGGTTCGTATGAAGCGTCGTGTAGTCAACGCCGATACTGGTCATGCTTCCACCGGTGCCCGCAAAGCGAGCCGTGCCGAGTGGATTGCTGGTGCCGATCCGGATAGCGTCCTCCACTCTTGCGGGTAGCACACGAGGCGTTATCTGGGCGTAAAGATCCGCCGCGAGGGCGGTGAGACAAAGAAGGGAAGTCAGCAGAAGTCTAGTCATGATGGAAAGAAGATGTCTTTAAAATATCTGGTACTGGAACGACCATTGCCAATAGTCGACGTTAAAATAAGGTTTCTCCGGGCCTGAGGTTCAAACCGTAGCCGACAGGAGGCAAATGATAAGAGGATTTTAACCTAGAGCTGCTCATATACTTTACAACAGGAAAGGGCGACTAAATAGCCGCCCTTTCAAATTCTATACACAATAACCAGGAGCCTATTGCTTATGGAGCAGTAGATACAATATGATTACAAGTACTTTCTTCACCAGTACATATTTCACTGGCTGGGTTCTGGTTGCACTTGCAACCTATCACTCTGCTAGATAAGAATGGACCATTCCGATATTGTTCTTTTATAAGATTACAACAAGAACAAGGATTACCAGTACAAGAATGTACATCTCCTCCATCTAACGGGCCAAAACCTCCGCCTCCAGTCTTGAGATTTCGTTGCTTATAAAATTCTTGAGCCACAGGAAATTGACTTCCGTCTTTATGTCCCATCGCAAGAAGGGTAACAACGGGATTAGAAATAACCCCATCGTTGTAGTCAAAATCTACAAGAACTTCGACTTGGTCTAAAGCATCGAATTTTTTTTCAACAAAAATTTTACTTAGGTAGGAGTGAATAGCCTGCTCATCCTCGAAGGACAAAGCCACTCCACTTTCACTAAATGGAATGAGTAAAGAAAGATTCGTTTTGGCATTAACAATGTTGAATACATTGTCTTTGGGGTCTAATGAGCTTAAAGAATCAACCTCCTGAGTGCAAGCTACGAGAGCAAAAAGGAAAAGGAAAGCAAGTCCATATGGACTTACTCTTTTTAAAAGAACCAACATAGTAATATGGGTTTAGGTGAAAAATATATCGCAATATATATATATTATGATTTCCAAAAAATCAGCGTGAAAACTTTCATAAGCTAAGCTTTTTTAGTTGGAAGATTTGATCTGTTTACTTCTTTTGAATAAACTAAAAAAGGTGGGAGTGGCCTCACGCCACTCCCACCCTTCGGTGTATTTATGCTGTACCTTTTTGCAAAGGCGCAGAACTTAAGTCAATTACTTACCACCACGGCCACCGCGTGAGCTGCTGCTGCGGCTTGGGGCGGAAGAGCTGCTTCGGCTCGGGCTGCTGCTTCTGCTGCTAGAGCTGCGGCTTGGGCTGCTGCTGCGGCTAGAAGAAGAACGGCTGGGCGTGTAGCTACGAGTGCTAGAACGGCTTGGGCTCACACTGCGGCTAGAACTGCGGCTTGGGCTTACGCTGCGGCTGCTGCTACGGCTTGGGCTCACACTACGGGTAGAGCTGCGGCTAGGGGCAACACTGCGGGTGTTAGACCGCGCACCACTACTGGAAGGGCGAGCGCTGCTGCGGCTCGTTGAGGGGCGAACGGTTGTCCGGCTCCGATCAATACGGCTGGAAGAGGAACGCGTTGCTGTGCTGCGGGTTGTCTGACTGCGACCAGTAGAACGAGTCGTTGTTGGGCGGTTAGTAGCACGAGTGGCCGTGGTGCCACGGCTGCTAGAGCGGCCGAAGCTATCTCCCTGGTTCGTAGATGTCCGGGTAGACGTCTGCGTGCGGGAAATACGATTCGCGATAGAGGTAGTAGAAGCCCGTGGCGTTCTAACTGAACTGCGGTTGGAAACGCTGGGTTGAGAGACCGTATTAAAACGAGCGGTAGATCCAACGCCTCCGAAAGTAGGAGGGCAGGCGTAACCACCGGCAGCACCGAAGTTGTTGAAACCCGCACCACCGAAACCACGGCTGAAGCCGTTGTTCCAACCACCGAAACCGGCGTTGTTGAAGCCATTATTCCAGCCTCGGTTACCGAAACGGTTAAAGCGATTAAATCGGTTCCAGTTATTAGCGTAGCCAAAACGGTTGCCGTAGAAAGGATCACCAAAACCAACATTGATCAAACGCGTGCCGAAGGCCGTCCGTATCGGACGGTATACGCTACCCGTGTTATAGATCAATACAGTGTTAGCACCACCACGGTAAAAATTATCGTAGTAACCCGCGTCAACGTAGTAAGGATCAAAGTAATTGATGTTACCTACCGGGCGGCGGAAACGACGAATACGGCTGCTGTAGTAGTAGTCGTAATTGTCATCTTCATACTCATAACTCTCGTCGTCATACGAAGCGTCAGCATCATAATCGTCGTTGTAATCATCAGCGTAATCAGAGGAGTACTCTGTCTGCTGGAAATCATCAGGATTATAATAAACGTCGTCGTACTGAGCAAAAGCCGGAGCCGAAGCCAGCAGAAGGGCCAGAAGGCCTAATAGGGGGGAGAAGAAACTTTGCTTGCGCATATTGATGTTAGTTTGGCGTAATCCGTGAGTCTGCCACTTATTACAAGGTCGAAAGTAGTACTTTTGGGCCTTCCTTTTGGTTAAAGAGAGCTTAAAGCCGTCGTCATTTGCGTTAAAACGCGGCAAGACGACGTGAATCTAAAGCTTTTCCGCTAAACGGATGACTTTTTGGCGCAAAACGCCGGTGCAATATTAGGACGTGAAAAGCAGTGTTTGGTAACATTCTCTGCTCTTTGTTTTTTCCTTGCACCAGCGGTGAGCGCCCCTTTAAAACGTTGATTTACAACTAATAGTTCAATATGGCCCGCGCCGTCACCCCAAGAGAAGAAGACTATAGCCAGTGGTATCTGGACATCGTGAAAAACGCCAATCTGGCCAGCAACTCCGCCGTGCGGGGCTGTATGGTCATTAAGCCCTATGGCTTTGGCATCTGGGAACGGATGCAACGGCAACTCGACGATATGTTCAAAGAAACAGGCCACCAGAATGCCTATTTCCCGCTCTTTATCCCTAAATCGTTCCTCAGTAAAGAAGCCGCTCACATTGAGGGTTTTGCTAAGGAATGTGCCGTAGTGACCCACTACCGCCTCAAAAACGACCCCAATGGAGAAGGCGTAATTGTGGACCCCGAGGCTAAACTGGAGGAAGAACTCATCGTTCGCCCTACCTCAGAAACCATCATCTGGAACACTTACCGCGACTGGGTAACCAGTTACCGGGACTTGCCCCTGCTGATTAATCAGTGGGCCAACGTCGTTCGCTGGGAGATGCGCACCCGCCTGTTCCTTCGTACGGCCGAATTCCTCTGGCAAGAGGGCCACACCGCTCACGCTACCGCTGAAGAGGCGCAGGAAGAAACCCTGAAGATGCAGGAGGTGTACGCCACTTTCGCTGAAGAGTACATGGCGATGCCCGTTATTCGTGGCGTAAAAACGGAGAGCGAACGCTTCGCTGGCGCCAATAACACCTATACGATTGAGGCGCTGATGCAAGACGGCAAAGCCCTGCAGGCCGGCACTAGCCACAACCTGGGGCAGAACTTCGCTAAGGCTTTCGAGGTGAAGTTTGCCAATAAAGACAATAAGGAAGAGTACGTCCACGCCACCAGTTGGGGCGTTTCTACCCGACTGATCGGTGGCCTCATCATGACGCACTCCGACGATGAAGGCCTCGTCCTTCCACCTAAGCTGGCCCCTATTCAGGTCATTATCGTGCCCATCCCAAAGCCGAACGACGAACTCGACGCCAAGGCCCAGGAGTTAATGGCCGAACTCAAAGCTCGGGGCGTACGCGTAAGCTACGACAACGATGATAAGAAACGTACCGGATTCAAATTCGCCGAAAGCGAATTGAAGGGTATTCCCGTCCGCATTGGTCTCGGTAAGCGCGACTTGGAAAAGGGCCTCATCGAGATTGCCCGCCGCGACACGAAGGAAAAATCCAGTTTGCCGATCGAAGGCATCGTTGATCACGTCGTCGGTCTGCTCGACGAGATTCAACAAAACCTCTTCGACACGGCGGTGAAATTCCGCGAAGAGCACAGTCACCACGTGGATACGATGGAGGAGTTTAAGGCGATCCTCGACCGGGACATCCCCGGCTTCATCTACGCTCACTGGGACGGAACGGCGGAGACCGAGAAGAAGATCAAGGAGATGACTAAAGCGACGATCCGTTGTATCCCTAACGATGCGAAACCGGAAGAAGGGAAGTGTATCCTTACGGGTGCACCGAGTAGCCAGCGGGTAATTTTCGCCAAGGCATACTAAAAGGCTTACGCCAACAGATGGTCTGAAAACGCCGCTTAGAGAACACTGCTCTCTGGGCGGCGTCTTGTTTTACCCAACCTTTGTGTTCATAACCACGTAGTACGCAATCGGCAAATGAATGGTTAGGGCAAGTAAAAGCAGCCATGTCTCCGTACCCCGATCGAAAATCAGTTTCAGAACGGTGGCACAGAATAGGATGAATAGCCCCATGCTGGCCATAATAAAGACACCTCCGATCAACTGTGACACGGGGTCTTCTTCGGTCAGACTATTTTCTCGCATATACCTGAAGCAAGCGATTAAAGAGAAGAAGGAGAATACCGTCCAGGCAAGTATGGAGCGAGCCGTTATGTATCCTTTTGATGATTTCATAGGTGTTGAATTATGGCGGTATTCATTTTTGAGTCAGTCAGTACGAAAGTATACCCTGATGGGGGCACCAAGTAGCCAGCGGATGATCTTTGCTAAGGCTTACTAAGTTTACACTGTACTAGCGGAATCGGATGGCCGTTATCAGTTTGTCCAGGTCTTCATAGATGCCCTCTATACGGTTGCGCTTATTTACCAAAAGGTAGTAGGGGCCGCTGCCATAATCCAGTTTTGACACCAAAGAGTTAGGGTCGGTCGGGTCACTATGGAAGTGGGGCCAGTTGAAGTTCCCGTCTTTAGTGTAAATGCGCCACAGGGCCCGACTGTCACCTGCGTCGATGCTCAACATTGGTACACGCCGTAAGTAGCTGTTTTTCCGGTATGCTTCCCTGATAGTATTATGGTGCTCCAAACTAAGTGGATCCGAATATTGGTAGACGTTGAGGACGTAATAATCCGTCTTAGGCCGGTTTAGCCGAATCGGTTCTCCTTTTGGGGGAAGGAGATCGTACTTGCTCAGTTGCCCGGGGCGGCTGCTGCCAGCCAGCTCTATTTTTTTGGGGGTGTTTCACAATTGAATAGGTGTTTAATAATAGCTAATAGGTGTATTCAAGGCTTGACTAGCGTTTTGTTTGCCGTCGAACTAGCAGGCTGGTCAGTACTTTATCGAGGGTATCAAACACGCCCACAATTTTGTTCTGTTCGTTGAGTAACACATAAGTAGAGGCTGGATAAAGAGCCATTTTTTCGTGAAGGCCGGGCTTGGTGGGGGATGCAACTTCCCGGTAATGTGGCCAGGAGAAATTGCCGTTGCTCACGTAGTTGTGCCAGGCCGTAACGTAGTCTCCCTGGGTGACGCTGATGATGGGGGTACCAGTAAGAATGGAATCGGATGCCATCATTTCCTGTAAAAGTTGGTGGTCACGCCGGCAGGCTGCTTTTCTTGCGTCGTAAAGATTTAGTACATAGTACTGGCCCTTATGGGAGGGCAATTCGGCGGCTTTCCCTTGGAAATCACGCAGGTCATACTTGTCCAACTTCCCAGGCAGGTTGCTACGGAGTAATTTCAAACGGTTTAGTAGTGGAGTGAACCGAGGGTGACGTTTCACGGGGCCTATATCCTCCTGTACGGTGCGCCGCAGCCAGAAAATGTCCTCCCTGCTTAGGTTGGGTAGTGCTTGATAAGCTTCGATAAAGGCAGCGCACAACAATAAGTCGTAGCTTTCAAAAATTGAATTCTGAAGGTGTAATTTGGCTGCCTGTAAATCACCGGTTAGCTTTAGTTCAATGACTTTACGGCGGAACCAGCGATCCGTCGGTGATAAGCTGACCGAATCGATGACGGTTCTGCCAGCGTCAATGGAGAGGTAGACGTCAGCGGATGGAGCGTCGATCCAGCAATAACTGTGCTCGAAAGAATGCCCACTCGAGAAGGTTCTTACGGTCAGCTCATCGACCGGGCGAAAGATCGAAATGTCGAGTAACAGTGTGTCACCGGGGAAGGGAAACCCGTAGGGTAGGCTGTCCAGGCTGGTGCTGATGGCTATGCTGTCAATGAGGAAGCCAGTGTTACCTTTTATAAATGCTACGCTGCTGACGTCCCGGGGTAATTTATCGATTACGCTTTGGGCGCTGGCGCAGGTGCAGAGGAAAGTAAAAAGAGCCAGGAGTGTTAGGGGCAAGAATTTCATCAAACCAAAGATACTTTGAGCCGGGCATCTGAGGTGTTAGGGAAATTTTAAAATGAGAGAGGGTGTTGGTCCAGTAAAGCTAATAATTCACTCCTGAATGATACCTTGTGGCTCATGCAAAAACACCTAGTAGAAATCAAAGCCCGATCCTCCCGTACAACGATTCAGCGAAAGATATTGCTGGCGCACGGAGCCGAATTCAAAGGAACGGACCACCAGGTAGACCACTATTTCAACGTCCCCGAAGGCCGACTCAAACTCCGAAGCGGAAGCATTGAACACAGCCTGATCTTCTATAAGCGAAATAACCAGGCTGGCCCTAAAGACAGCTCGGTGGCGCTGACCAAAATAGCGACTCAGGAACTGGCCAATAGCTTCGCCCAGACGCTGGACGCGGCCCTTGGTACTTGGGTAAAGGTGGATAAGCAGCGGGAGATTTACTTTATTGACAACGTAAAGTTTCACCTCGACGAAGTAATTGGTCTCGGAAGCTTTATCGAAATCGAAGCTATCGGAGATTCGCCCGACCAAAGAGCGGAGCTACTCGCCCAGTGCCAGCAGTACATGAAGCTGCTGGAGGTTGATTCGGATGAGCTGGTAGAGAATAGCTACAGTGACTTGTTAACCCAGAAATAACCAAGCCCTCTTTTATCTATGATCCCTAAGCACGGAAATTGCAAACGAATGCAAGGGAGGAGCGCTGGAAAGTTTAGACAAAAGGACTTAGCTTTGCAACTAAACTTATTAGCCCGTTAATACCTTCTATTCGGGAACCACCTTACATTTATTCACCCGTTTAACGGGGAAAAACCATACATCCATGGCAGACATCCAAGAACTGCAACGCATCGCCAGTCAGGTAAGGCGCGACATTATCCGGCAGGTACACCTGTGTCAGAGCGGCCACCCCGGTGGCTCTCTGGGTAACGCTGACCTTTTGACGGCCCTCTACTTTGAGGTGATGGAGAATGACCCTTCCTTCAATATGGAAGGGAAGGGCGAAGACATCTTCCTACTCTCCAACGGCCACATCTCTCCCGTCTTTTACTCCGTACTCGCACACCGGGGCTACTTCCCGGTGAAGGAACTGGCGACTTTCCGCCAGATCAACTCTCGCGTACAGGGACACCCGACCACACACGAAGGATTACCCGGTATCCGGATCGCCTCCGGCTCGCTGGGCCAGGGCCCGTCTGTTGCCTGTGGTATGGCACTGGCTAAGCGTATGGACGGTGATGATAAAACGGTCTTCGTGTTAACCGGCGACGGTGAGCAGCAAGAAGGTCAGATTTGGGAGGCAGCCCTCTTTGCCCCTCATAATAAGCTGGACAATCTGGTGCTGATCATTGACGACAATGGCCAGCAAATTGACGGCCCCACCGAAGAAGTATTGAAACTCGGTAGCTTCGAAGAAAAGTACAAAGCCTTCGGTTGGGACATCATGCACATGGACGGTAACGACATGGCCGAGACGGTCAAGGTACTCAAAGAAGCACAGGCTAAGCGTAACGGTAAGCCAACCTGTATTGTGATGAAGACCGAAATGGGCAAAGGTGTTGACTATATGGAAGGCACCCACAAGTGGCACGGTAAAGCCCCCAACGATGAGCTGGCCGAAAAGGCCCTCGCGCAGCTGGAGGAAACGCTCGGCGATTTCCCGGCCTAGTAAGGGTAGAAAGGTGTAAGGGAGTACAAGGACTGCGGTCCTACTCTGCTCTTTTGACCTTTCCCTTGCACCCGCGTCCGCGCCCCCTTCCTCCCTTTTCCCCCTTTCCTCCCCTTCCCCCTTTACTCCATTACTTATGCTATCTCTAGATAAACTCCAATCCACCGGCAAAAAAGCCACCCGCGACGGTTTCGGTGCCGGCCTTAAAGCCGCCGGCGACAAGCACGACAACGTGATCATGCTCACCGCTGACCTTCGCGGCTCTATGAAGTCAGAAGACTTCATCAATACCTACCCCGATCGTTTCATTCAGTGTGGTATCTCCGAAGCCAACATGATGGGCGTTGCCGCCGGTCTGGCTACTTCTGGCAAGATCCCGATGACGACGACCTTCGCTAACTTTAGCACCGGCCGCGTCTATGATCAGATCCGCCAGAGCATCGCCTACAGCGATAAGAACGTGAAAATTTGTGCCAGCCACGCCGGCCTTACCCTCGGTGAAGACGGTGCCACCCACCAGATTCTGGAGGATATCGGGATGATGCGTATGCTCCCGGGCATGACCGTTATTAACCCCTGCGACTACAACCAGACCAAAGCCGCTGTACAGGCTATCGCCGAGCACCATGGCCCGGTTTACCTCCGCTTTGGCCGTCCCGGATGGCCCATCTTCATCCCCGAAGATCAAAAGTTCGAGATTGGAAAGGCGCTGCACCTGAACGAGGGCAGCGACGTGTCCATCTTTGCCACCGGCCACCTGGTGTGGCACGCCGTTGAGGCGGCCCGCGAGCTGGAAGCCGAAGGCATCAGCGTTGACTTGATCAACATCCACACCATCAAGCCGCTCGACGAAGCGGCCGTGATTGCCAGCGCTAAAAAGACCGGCGCCGTTGTCTCCTGTGAGGAGCACAACAAGTACGGTGGTCTGGGTAGCGCGATTGCGGAATGCCTCAGTAAAAGCGCGCCAACCTTCCAGGAATTTGTCGCTACGGATGATACTTTTGGCGAGTCCGGTAAAGCGGCAGATCTGCTGGATAAGTACGGCCTTGGGATCAAGGATATCGTTGCTGCTGCTAAGCGGGCGATGGCGAAGAAATAGTCATAGAGTCTGAGAGTCAAGCAGTCAAATGTAGGAGAGTCAAACAGTCAAATAGTGCTGTTTGGCTCTCTTGCATTTTACATTTAGCGCTACGGTTTACCGGATTCTATTTCCATCTATCCATCATATTCGTGATCATATCTCGAAATATTTCTGAGTTGGGGGCATAACCATCGTAGGTAAAGGAAGCCTCTACCTGGCCGGTAAGGACATTCGTTACGGTAGCGCTGAACTGATCGATTCCCGAGGAATGACTGGGAGTACTATAGCGGTAGCGGAAAACATAATCGGCTGGCTTTTCGGGGAATACTTCCGTTATCAGCTGTCGGCGATCAGTCCGGTAGACGGTAGTATCAGCCGTCTGATAGCTGTAGTCGGCAATCGGAACGGATTGTACCAGTGTATTGGATCCCATTACCCGGTACCCGCTCCTTGCCAATGCATCTTCCAGTTGCAGTAGATAGCGATCATTGACGTTCTCCTGGATAACCTTAACGGTGCTTCCTGCAGGCAAATGTCCCCACCCGCTGCTATCGCTAACACGGTAACCGGGCGGAATGTAAACACTACAGGAAGAAAGGATGATCAGGAAGAGTAATAGGGGGGCGTGTTTTATCATTTTGGCGGTGTTTTCTTAAAGGTATTTGAGGGAGATTGCTTTGACACCATATCGAGATCGGTTTAGGAAAAATTTAAAGCAGACGGCGCAAACGCAGGATGCTTTGAAGGTTGGAGAAGCAAGGAGATCTAACCGGTGAAAACTTCCTCTCCGTTCTTACCTTACGCCCGACAAAACAGCCTGCTTATGGACCAACCCATCCGCATTACTCTCGCTCGCAAAAAAACGGAGCTGAAGCAGATCATCGAACTGCAGAAAAAAAATCATCTGGAGACGGTAAGTGAAGACACCGCCCAAGACCAAGGTTTTGTCACCGCCGTGCATACCTACGACGTGCTGGAGGCCATGAACTCCGCGGCCGCCTCCGTGATTGCCAAGGACGAGACAAAAGTGGTAGGCTATGCCCTGACCATGAAGCGGGAGTTTGCCAACGACGTCCCGGCCCTAACGGAGCTATTCGAACGGCAGGATA
>CALIGP010000422.1 GCA_938021455.1 uncultured Lewinella sp.
CGCCATCCCATCTGGGTGGGTAGCAGCGTCGCCGAAGGCACGCCGCTGGAAGTGGACGGTCTGGGTAAAGGACATCTTGTGCTGGATGAATCGACGGGGACCCGTAATGTTCCCCTCCGCATGGTTGAAGAAACTAGTGTCAACAATGAGTCTAGCTACCGGATTTATAAGAGTGCTATCGATAATATGCAGAATGACAAGGCTATGGATGCCGCCTATTTCCGCACGGTATTACAACAAGGTGGCGCTTTCGTCTGGCAAAACGACAAGGACGGTAAGCCATACCTTGAGTTGAGCTATCAGATGGGGAAAATGTCTAAGCGGTACCACAACGTCATTAATCCCGATGATATTAGCGGCCGCTACGGTACGGACTGTTTCCGGATGTACGAGATGTTCCTGGGCCCCATCGATCAGGCGAAGCCCTGGAGTGTGAGCGGCATTGACGGTGTATACCGCTTCCTGCGTCGCTTCTGGAACCTTTTCGTTGGCGAAGGCGATAAGCTTACGGTCTCCGATGACGAAGCGAGCAAGGAGGAAATGAAAGTACTCCATACGCTGATCAAAAAAGTGACGGCGGATATTGAAGGGCTTAACTTCAATACCTGTGTGTCGGCTTTCATGGTAGCGAGTAACGAAATCACGAAACTCAAGTGTAACAAGCGCTCCGTATTGGAGCCGATGGTTCGCCTCATCGCGCCCTTCGCCCCGCACGTAGCGGACGAACTGTTTGCTGCCCTGGGCGGACAGGGAAGCGTACACCACGCTGCCTGGCCCGAGCTGGAAGAGAAGTGGCTCGTGGAAGATAGCTTTACCTATCCGATTGCCTTCAACGGTAAGACCCGCCTGACACTGGACTTCCCCGCCGATGCCTCCAAGGAGGACATTGAGACTGAAGCAAAGGCTCATCCCGACGTCGCTAAACACCTGGAAGGGAAGACGATACGTAAGGTGATCGTGGTGCCTAAGCGGATGGTGAATTTTGTGGTGGGGTAGGGTCGCTGCGCGACTAAGTAGTCTTATGGTCTGCTGGTCTTGTAGGCTGCCGCGCGTGCCTGGTCGACGCTGTCTCCGACAGCGAGCGGTGGCAAACTCCCTTCGGGAAGTGAGTTGACTGACGTCTGCGGGTTCCAACATCCGTTCTGCCGTTGCATAAGCTTAAATCGCTCTGCTTCCTTGTTGGTGCAAAGCAATAGCTCGCTTGGCTTAGTTGCTATTCACCGTTGTGGAGCGAGTAGAGGATACAGGCCAATCGCAAGCTCGGATAACGCGGACGCTCGAAGGTCCTTTCAGGACGCTACGAGGTCCGCTTAGCCTGGCTCAAGGGACCTCGTAGCGTCGCGGAGCGACCTGCGAGCGTCCCTGCGTGGAACTTGTGATTGCCCTGGTAGAGGATAGGAAGTCAGGGCCGTTGTATTTTTCATTCCGTAAATTTATGATCAGGGCCCATAAATACACCTAAATGACCAGCAAATACTTCACTTGTAAAGAATGTTACGAAAACACTCCCGTAAGAACTATGGCCACCGACCGGGTAGAACTGGAGCGGGATAAAGGAGAGACATTTATGATGGAATGCGCGCATTGCTACGTCCGGAAGGAAATCCATGTTAACGACGTTAATGCTGTACCTAATAAAATTGTCACCGGAGTAGGTGTAGCTGTTGGTGTCGCAGCAGCAGTGGCTCTATGGAATATTGGATTTATCGCCTGGATATCCGGGGGCTTGCCGGTAATCATTTATGGAGCGCAGCGAAAATCAGCCTCGACCTTTAATAGTTATTACCTGACCCGAAGAAATTAGGGTTGGGGAATTAGGTGTCGGCCCGGAAGGTCGAAGCTGCACTACTTCCTCCACTTCAGCCCTCATACCCCTCCAGCGCCCGCTTCAACTCCCGCTTAATACTCTTCCTGAGCCGCTTAGGGGCCAGCACCTGCAGCCCGGAGCCGAAGCCCAGTAGCAGTCGTTCCAGCTCATAATTATGTTGCAGGCGAAGCGCTATCTCAACGCTGCCATCTTCTTCTTTACGGATGAGTTGTTGGGAATGGTGAAAGGGTTTTGTGAGGACGTAGGGCGCGTTGTGCTTGTCAATCCGGAGACGAATGGGGACGGGCCGGCCGTTCATGACCGTCACGCCGTAGGTATGTTCGAAATAGGTGTCGGCCTCAAAGTCTCCCCGGTAATAGTCGGTGCGCAAATCCGGTTCTACGGTCAGGATGCGATCAAGAGCGAAGGTGAATAGTCTGCCATCTCCGGACTTTCGCCCGATGAGGAACCAGCGATTGTTGAACTCCTTGAGCAGGTAGGCATGAAATTGAAAGCGGCTGGGCTGGCGGGCATTGAAGGATTGGTAGGTGAGCCAAACAACGATCTTTTTCCCAATCGCCTGGTACAAAGTGTCCAGGTGTTTTAGCCCCCGCAGCTGATCATTTTTATCGAGATGAATGATCGGCGCGTCGTGATCTCCGGAGCGGTAAATCTTGTCTTCCAGCTTTTGGATCACCCCATCAAGTTCATTGAAGAGGCTGAAGTCCTGAAATTGCCGAAGCACAGTGACCGACTCTGCCAGGATATCCATATCCGTCTCCGTCAGAGGGACATCCGTAATGGAGTAGTCGGGGTCCGCGTATCGATAGTATTTCTTTTGGTAGACTTCGATGGGGGCATTATAACCAAGTTTATCGCTGCGTAATAGTTGAATGTCGAGCTGGATGGTGCGCTTACTTACGTAGGTATCCTTGCCTTCCAATTCGTAGAGCGCATCGGAGCAGGCTTCAATCAAATCGTTAAGCGTCCATTTTCGCCCCTGATTTTGCAGGCAGCGGTCAATGGTACGGTAACGGAGCAGGGCGTTTTTGTTGGCGGGCATGAGTAGTGTTGTAGGCGGTAGTTGTTTAGAGCAAAGAAAGTAGCTCCTGTTACGTCTGTCACGTCTCCCCTCTCCTCCGGAGAGGGGCCGGGGGAGAAGTTTTCTAATGCAAGCAGTCGCAAATTTTCATCACCATACATCGGATGATCGGACGGTATTTCAACCCAAAAATAACTTCCTTTTCTCATCTACGCAAAAACATTGCGCACATCCGCAAATACCTTGTGGCATGAAAGCAATAACCCACACCCCAATTAACGGACAAACGCTCATCGATCTTGGTTACCAGCCCGGTAAGTGGTTTGCCGAAGCCCTCACTTACGCTAACGAGCAAGCGCTCGAAGGCGAAGCCCTGACGGCCTACCTCGATGGTTGTGTTCCCGCTGTGCCAGAAACTATTGACCTACGCACCGAAGCCCTGGCCTACCATAAAAACCTCCGAGCCGAGCAGGACGCGGAAGTGGATAACGTAGAAAAGGTCTTCGCTACGATGGACGAATTGATGAAGGTCCCCACCATCGTCTCTGGTGCTGTGATGCCCGATGCCTGCCCTACTGGTCCTCCTGGCCAGATTCCCGTAGGTGGCGTCGTCGCTACCCGCAACGCCATCCACCCGGCGATG
This sequence comes from uncultured Lewinella sp., assembly GCA_938021455.1. Lineage (GTDB taxonomy): Bacteria > Bacteroidota > Bacteroidia > Chitinophagales > Saprospiraceae > Neolewinella. The sequence goes on from CALIGP010000422.1 coordinate 3,493, forward strand.
CACTCCGCCGATGTTTGCTGCTCCGTGATGATCACTTATTTTGGTGATGCGGACCCGAAGGCCGTACTCGATGCCGCTCACGCCGTGACCCACTTCGGCCCCGGTGGCCGAAAGGACACCTTCGATCTGCCGCAGGAGTTGATGGACCGTATCACCGCCAACACTTTCTTGAACGAAGAGAAGCTGATCAAAAAGGCGCTTAACCATCTGGGTACTCAGGGTGATGGCAACCACTTTCTCTACGTCGGTCGAATCGAATCTACCGGTGAGACGGCGATGGTGACCCACCACGGCTCCCGTGGATTCGGCGGTTGTCTTTTCACCAAGGGCATGCGGGTAGCCGAGCGATTCCGCACCCAGCTATCTCCCAATACGCCCGCTAAGAACGCCTGGATTCCTTATGACACGGACGAAGGACGTGCCTACTGGGAAGCGCTGCAGGTCGTTCGTGACTGGACGAAGCTAAACCATACCGTATTGCACGAGGCAACGGCGGAGCGGGCTGGTGCTACGGTAACCAACCGCTTCTGGAACGAGCATAACTTCGTCTTCAAAGACGATGACCTGTTCTACCACGCCAAGGGCGCTACGCCGCTGGACGATAAGTTCGTGCCCGATTCCCAGAACGGTCTGCGGTTGATTCCCCTGAATATGGCGGAGCCCATCCTCATCGTCCGGGGAAAGACGACGGAGAATAACCTTGGTTTTGCACCGCATGGTGCTGGCCGGAACGTATCCCGTACGACCCACATCAAGAGCAAGGCGGGGAAGACCGTCCGCCAGATCTTCGACGAGGAAACGGCTGGTATTGATGTTCGCTTCTTCACGGGAAGCATCGACATCTCCGAACTGCCATCCGCTTACAAAGATGCGACCACTGTACAGCGACAGATGGTAGAATATGGCCTGGGCGAGGTAGTTGACCGGGTAATGCCCTACGGCTGCATTATGGCCGGCAACTCCCCACGTGGCCGTGGCCGCCGACGTGGCAAGCGGCGATGAACACCTATGACTTGGTTATTGGCGGTGGCGAACCTTCGGGTTCGCCGCCGCTTTTGTTACCTTACCCCCATGTCCCCCACCTTTACCCTTTCTGCCCTTGCCGTTTTACTGGTTTTTGGCCTCATTATCTACTTCATCTTCCGGCCTAAACGCCTGCCGCCACTGCCTGCCTTTCGCGCGGAATGGCGAAATACCTTGCTCAAATACGTTTCGTTCTACCAAAAATTGGAACCTGCTGATCGGCAAAGGTTCGAAGCGAGGATGCAATCCTTTTTGCAGGGCGTAAAGCTTACGGGAATTGAAACCGAAATCGGAGAGCAGGACCGGGCCTTTATCGCTGCCAGTGCTATCATCCCCACCTTTGGCTTCCCTCGCTGGAACCAGTATCCAAAGCTGGAGCAAGTGCTTTTATACAAGACCCATTTTCGCTGGGGAGATTTCGCTACGGAAGGTAACGATCGCCGGGTCGCCGGTATGGTCGGTGGCGGATTTTTGAATGGAAAACTACTTCTATCCCGACCATCCTTACATCGGGGGTTTAAGGTGGAGGGGCCGGACAACACGGGTATTCATGAGTTTACGCACTTGTTGGACAAAGCGGACGGAGAAACGGACGGTATCCCTGACTATTTTCTGGAGAACGATCACCTAATCCCCTGGGTAGAAATGATCCGTAAGGAGTCCATCGCAATTGCTAAGGGCGATTCGAAAATCGATAGTTATGCCCTGACCAATCAGGCCGAATTCTTCGCCGTAGCAGCGGAGTACTTTTTCAATCAACCCTATAAACTGAACCGAGATCATCCCATTCTTTTCTCTTTGCTAGAGCGGGTGTTTCAGCAGGATATGAATAATGATGGGAAAATTGGCTGATCCGAAAATTGACCTATTTTAGCTTTAAATCGAGTCAAACGATGAAAAGCTTCGCCAGTCTATTCCTCCTCGTAGCTATGTTCTCTTGCCAACAAGCGACGGAAGAATTCCCCGAGGAACCCACACTTCAACTCCACGACGCTCACGTCCACCTGATGAGCCCGGCCATGGTGGCGGACTGGAAGGCCATGGGGATTCCTTTTTCTCGTTCAGCGGCAAATTATATGGACCTGGACACGATCCTTGCCAATAATGGTGGAGCGACGATCGACTTAATTGGTATGGGGTATGTCTACGGTAATCCTGATTATTATGCCGGTGATGATGCTTACGAACGGCTGGTAGCCGAAAACGATTACCTGTTGGCGGCAGCTGGTAAACACCCACAAAATGTTCGACCGTTCTTCGCCGTTGATCCACTTAAGGCGTATGCGCTTGAAGAACTGGAACGCTGTCACTCCAGGGCACCTGATGCCGGGCTCAAGCTTCATTTCAGCACCTCTCAGGTATATCTCACGGAGCCCGTTCATCTGGCAAAGGTGAAGTCTGTTTTTGAGTTTGCGGCGAAAAACAGGATTCCGGTCTTACTCCACTTCGATAATTGGCACCCGAAGTTCGGGCGGCGAGACCTGGAGATTTTGGCGGACTCCATCCTTCGTATTATTCCACCAATGTCACTCACGATTGCCCATTTTGGCGGCTCCGGAGGATTCTCCGAAAAGACGAAATCCTTCGTGTCAGCTTATCTCGATTTACGGAGAGCGGAGCGTTTGCCAGGGGCACATACCTTTAGGTTGGACATTTCTGCCGTTGGTTTAGACAAGGATAGTGAAGGCGTAGACCGGCTTAGCGCTCAAGAGTGGTCACAACTGAGGACCTATCTTGATTCGATAGGGATGGAGAATGTCGCTTTCGGCTCCGACTATCCGTTGTACACAGCGCAGGAATACGCAGCTGTCTTACGGGATCAGTTGGACCTTAGTGCGGAGGAAATGAAACGGTTGCTCCAACAGCCAGATTAATGTTTGGGAGATTGAGCCCTTCAGTATGCTCAGGCGCAAACGCAGGTTCAAGGTTTGTTTTAAGGAGCAATGCTGGCTGGTCTCTCACCTTGCACCTGCGGTCCCGCGCCAGACGAAACCACCCGTTATTCACCACAAATCCGTAAATTTAGAATTCACCCCAGTCTTACGTGTTTTACAAGCTATCCCCTTCCTATGGCCACTAATTCCTCCGCTTCCTTATTACACATCATCCTTGCCGTGTTACTTCCACCGCTGGGAGTCGCCCTTGCCAAAGGCATTGGCAGAGAATTTTGGATATGCGTTGTACTGACAATTCTTGGCGGTGTGCCGGGAATGGTCTACGCCCTGATTGTGATCCTGGCGAAGTGATGGGCAGGGTACAAGTTGCAGGTTGCAGGTTGCAAGTTTCAGGTTGCAAGTTTCAGGTTGCAAGTTGCAGGGAGACAACTATTGTACCACCACTCGAACGGTCGTAAAGTCGATCTTACCGCTCCCGTGCTCTAACCGGAGACGAAGTACATAGGCTGCTGGAGGTAGATCTCCAACGGTTAGGCGAATTTGCTGCATTCCCGCTGGCAAGTTGCCGTGCTGAATTCGTTTTACGGGCCGGCCGGTTAAGTCAAATAACCAGCTTTCCACCTCCGCATTTTGCGGAAGCTCAAAACTAATTACCGCGTCCTGCACCATGGGGTTGGGATAAATGCTCAACTGGAGCTGGGAGGGCGCAATTTGCTCCGTACTCGTCTGCTGGTCCAGGAAACCAATCCACGGGCGGGCCTGCTTAATGGCGAGTCGGTCTGTACTATCGATCTTGTATTCAATGTCCATAGAAAAGTTCTCCACGTCTACAGCATCGTAGAGCAGGGCAAATTCTTCGTGGATCGTTCGCATGTATCCGCGCAGTTCGTCGAGATACGCAAGGGGCATTACCTGATCGTTGTTGGGCACCAGGTTAGAACGACGGATAATCTCGTAGGCCGTAGGGCCGGAACCTTCGATGGCCAGCAGAATTTCTTCTGGGATGGAGAAGTTATCCGGGTTCGTCACCAGGTCTTCCCCTACTTGAGTATTGAGGTAGTAGTTGCCGCCGGAGCCGTAAATGGGGTCTGCGGTGATGCCTACGCCATTGGCGCGTTCTTCTTTGAAGTTGGGGTGCATCAGTACGCCCATGGCGGCATGGAGGTGATCAATACGGTAGAACTCCCGCTCCGTGAAGGCCCGGAAATTCCAGAGACTGGCGAAGACTTCCTTGATCGTTTTGCCCAGGTGTCCTTCGGTGGTCTTGTGCGTTTTCGAATCGTAGAGCCCCGCGCCGCTGAAGCCTGGCAGATCTTCGTTGTTGGTGCTGGAACGGCAGCGGATGTTGGTGCCTGTAGGGAAGGCCTCTTGGGCAGTGGTGAGAGCGGTGAACATCCAATCCGGAAGGTTCGCGTCTTCAATATCGTCTTGCAGTTCTTTGAGTAGTTGTTCCTGGACGGTGAAGTCCGTCTGAAAGTCGGTTCTGGCCAGCAGCATTTCCACCCGCTCGTAGAAGCCGTTGAAGACCATGAACTCATCGTAGAAGTAAAAGGGGATGCCAAAGCCATCGGGAATGAGGTAGTCCGGAAAGGGAAAGCTGCGCAGGGTCGCCAGGTTGCTGGTCTTGGCGCCGAAGGCGGTGGATTGGCCGAAGGTGATGTCGTCCAGCGGCGTGATCTGCTGTACGCTGAGGTCGCGTGGAGGGAATTGATCCTCGCTGGGGCGCAAGGCTTCATAGTGAGCGTCTACCTCGGCGGGGATAGCGAGACGGAGGGCAAAGGTGTCGGCGTCTACGCGGTAGTAGACGATGTGGTCCAGTAAATCATTCACGGCTTCGATGTCAAGGGCATCGCGGATGAAGGCGTTCGGGACGTTGTTCTGCAGCGCACGCAGGTTGACGTGGCTCAAGGGGGTCTGCACTACGGTGGTGATGATGCCGCCCACGCGGGGCAGATCGTTAGGGATGGTTTCGAAGACGACGATGTCTCGTGGATCGGGGCGCTCCCCGATCTCCATCAGCCGTAACCGGCCGTAGCCTTCGGTGAGGTTAAGCGGAATGTAATCGATGCCCTCGTAGAGGTCGCCTTCCAGCAGAACGGGGATTCGACTAGCGTCATACAGGTCGCGCTCAACGTTGTAGCGGGCGACGGCGCGCCGGTGCAAGGGGAGGTAAGCGAGATTGTTTCGCAGGAAGGGTAGGGTAGCTCCCAATAGATCGAAGGTCTGCTGGATAATGTCGTAGGTGTAATCGTCGAATTGCTGAAACTCAAAGGTGTACACTCCTTGCTCACCACTGGGGGCGGTGACTTCCGGGTGGTAGATCAGCAGCCCGCGCATGTCCTCCAGGAAGCTATTGCCGTTGGCCTGAGTCGGGATGCCAATCGCACGGGCAAACTCTACGTGCGCCTCGTGGTTTTCCGTGTGCATGTAGTGGACGCGCATGGAATCCAGGTCGTCGTTGTCTTGGATGTAAAACTTAACGAACTCAAGGCTCTTCAATCGCTCATTTTCAGTGGATTCACCGGGCTGAAAAGCAAGTTCGTCGAAGGTAGGTTTGTCATGAATGCAAGCTACGCCGTCTTCGAAGGCAATCGGGCGGGCAGTATTGAACGGGCTGCGAGTGGGGAAGTCGATGAGCTCCGTCAAATCGTCCACCCCGTCTTTGTCCAGGTC
>CALIGP010000423.1 GCA_938021455.1 uncultured Lewinella sp.
AGTCTTAACCCCCAATACTAGTCATACTAGCAAACACCCCTCTCGCCTGTTCCAACCGTTCCGTCTCCTGGCCGGTAGCATGTTTTCCTTTGACGAATTCGACGATGAGGTCAGAGAGGTCCACCGCGCCAATACCGGCACGAAGTAAAGGTCTTAACTCCAGCCCTTTGGTGGAGTAGAGGCAATTCAACAGTGTACCCTTTGGCGTAAGGCGCAGCCGGTTACAGCTACCGCACAGGCTTCGGCTATAGGCCGGAATAATGCCAACACTACCCCGGAAGCCCGGCACTCGGTAAGCGATTGAACTAGCGTGCGCATCATCTCCTGCTTCGGGAGCGAGGGTAGGGTAGGTCTCTTGTAAGTTGGCCAGTATTTGCTTGGCAGATAAGTAGAGGTGATGGTTGCCGTCTCCATCATTAAAGGGCATCGCTTCGATGAAGCGGACGTCGAGCGAACGAGTTTCGGTCAGGGCTACAAAGTCGGTTAGCTCGTCATCATTGGTGCCTTTGAGCACGACGACGTTGATCTTGGTTCGAACGCCACGTTCCAGCAGCGCCTCCAGCGCGGCCCAGGTGCCGCCGAAATCATCCCGGCGGGTAACGAGGGCAAATTTCTCCGCGTTCAGCGTGTCTAGGCTCAGGTTGTAGTTGGTGAGCCCATAGCCGATTAGCTCATCAAGCATTGGTGGCAAGAGGATACCGTTCGTGGTGATGGCCAGTTTTTCAAACTGCTCGCTAAGCCCGGCGACGAGCGAAGTGATGTTGCGGCGGGCCAGGGGCTCGCCTCCCGTCAGGCGGACTTTGTTGACGCCCAGATCGGCCAGCACACCACAGAGGTGAAGGATCTCCTCATAGGTGAGCAGTTCGTCCTTGGGCGAAAAGTCAATTCCTTCGGCTGGCATACAGTAACGACAACGCAGATTACAGCGATCCGTTACCGCTAGGCGGAGATAGGTGGTTTGCCGGCCGTGATTGTCGAAAAGCATGGGCTTGAATTAGTCAGCAAGGTACGGAGTTTAGCTTTGGCTAAAGGGGGGAAACCCATCTCTTTGCTTCCATCAAAGCTTTTACCTCAGCGTAGCTTACCGGTGCAAAGTCATGCACGTCTACGCCAACGTCAATGGATCGGGAGGTGGGGTCGTCCGTCAGCGTACCGTGGCTGTGCCCAAAGAGGTGGTAGGTGCCGTGGTGGCTTCCGTTCCAGACGCGCATGGCGTAGTGCAGTAATAGGAGGTAACGGCTGCCACGATGAGCGTCGGGGTCTGGGATTTGAAGTTCGTGATAGTCCTTTATCCAGACGAATTGATCCGCGCAGGCATCTGCCGTCTTGTCGTGATTACCACGAATGAGGTGGATCTTGCCATTGAGCCGAGCCAGGATCTTGCGGCATTGGGCGTGGCTGTTGAGGGCGAAGTCGCCAAGGTGGTAGACTTCGTCTTCTGGCGCTACGCGGGCGTTCCAATTAGCGATGAGTGCTTCGTCCATCTCTTCTACCGAGGCGAAAGAGCGGTCAGTGTATTTAATGATGTTTTTGTGGCCGAAGTGGGTGTCGGCAGTAAACCAGTAGTTCATATCAGAATGGGTCATCGGGGCTAAACAGTCCCTGATGACGATAAGTTGCAGAGGCGAGCAGGTTAGGCGGCAACACGGCTCCTGCAACCTCCCCTGCACCTGCGTCCGCGCCCAAAATAATCGTGCGGGAGCACTGCCTGCCCCATGCTCCTTTTACTCCCTTACCCCTTTACTCCTTTATCCCCTTACTCCCTTACCCCTCCGGCTCATCTTCCACAATGGTCTCGGCCAGTGTCGGTGCCCGCCAGCGTTCGTAGCCAACGGGGGTCTCGCTTACTTTGCGCAGGGCAGCTCCGGTCTTGTTCTTATCGCGGATCATCGCCAGGGTCATCACGAGGCTCGTGCCGATGATAATGAAGAGCAGAATACCGGGCTCGAAGCCTGGAACGATGAACTCTTCCGGGATGGCGTAGAACAACAGGATGGTGATCAGACCCCGTGGGGCGATGAACAGCTGCGGCAGGATATCCTTACCGATGAAAATGCGCAGAATTACAAACCGGATCAGGTAGATGCTTAGAATGATCAGCAAGCTAACGATGGCCACGTCGATGCTCACCAGCGATGCCAGGGATATGGTGATACCGAAGATGACAAAGAAGAAAGTACGCACCACGAAGGCCGTCTCGATCGTCACTACGTGCAAGTCTTCGTAGATGTGCATGGCTTGCTTGTAGTTCAGCCATTGCTTTAGCCGGCCGCGGAAGAACAACTTCATGTTGGCGATCAGCAGGCCGAAAACAAGGATGATAATGAGGGAAGAAAGGTGAGCTTTCTTACCCAATGCATAAAGGAACAGCAAGACAGCGATGAGCAGGAACAGCTTGACGTGAGACTTGATGTTCTGAAAAATCAGTACGATGAGATAACTGGCAATCAGGGAGACGACGATGGTGACCAGGATCATGCCCAGGTACAACAAAACTTCGACCAGCTGACTACTGTGCTCCGCAACTTCAACTCCATGCCCGCCTAGAGCGTCCGCCCCTCCGTGCATTTGCGACTCCAGAAAATAGAAAAGCATAATGCCGAGGATGTCGGAAAAAGTACTCTCATAGATGTGAAACTCTTTTTTGCTGGCCTTCAGTCCGGTAACGCTGGGAATGATGATGGCACTCGATAAGATGGAAAGCGGTGTGGCGTAGAGCCAGGCGGTACCAGTGTCCATGCCTTCCACGAAATACTCGAGAATCATGGCTGCTACCCAAGTGGATAGCACCAAGCCAATTAGCGCAATCAGCAGCGATTTACCGATGTCCAGGTATTTATCTCTTTCTAGTTTTAGTTCCAGAGCAGCTTCCAGCACAATCATAATTAAGCCGACAATCCCCAGGATTTCAAGGACCGGGAAGAAGTTGATGTTGCCCATCCCCATAGCATCAAGGCCAAATTTCAGGACGATTCCCAAAACGATCAGCATCAGTACAGAAGGGATGTTCGTCTTTTTGGAAAGGATCCCAAAAAAGAAGGAAAGGATGATTATCAAAGACGCCTCTATGATGAGGGTATACGGATCAATTTGTTCCATAAGTCTAGAAAATAGTAGATAAAAAAGTAGAAGAGTAGAAGGAAAAAGGTGGCGTTATTTTTTGGCTATCGTTGCCGGGTAGCCCCATTCTGCCATTAGCGAGAGTAACTCGCGTAGGTGTTTTTCTTCCCGGACGGAGATCCGGGCTTTGATCTTATGTTCAGAGCTGTCCCCCGGAAAGAGCTCCGGGCGGAAGGAACGGTCGAGATAAGGAGTGGTCAGGAATTTATCCTGTAGAAACCGAAAGGGATGTGCTTCTTTCTCCGGAGCCGGTGGCGTTATGTTTAACTGGTAGTAGCCGCCATATTCCTTACCGGTTACCAGAGAGTAACCCTCAGTTAGTAAGCCGGAGTAATTCACAAAGTGTAAGCCTTCGCTGGTTTGCAGGTAAAGCCCGAGGCGGTTGATCTGGGTAATGACACCGGTAAACTTACCGGTTTTCATCCTTTTCCCTTCTTTGACGAGTGGCTTGAATAGTAAAACCCGACCGCTGAAATAGTCGCGCAGACGGGAAAACCCTGCCGTTACGATTAGCAGTAGCAGGATGCCGTGGGGTAGGGGGTTAATAAAGAGTAGTATGATACCCAGTAGTAAGATACTGATGGGTTCATACAACAAGAGGATGGCAGAGAGTGTCTCTTCCACCTGCTTGGTAAACCGCCCCAGTAATGGCTTGCGCTTGAGCCGCTGACTAATGAATTGCAGCAGCAGATAGCCCACGAAAAGCAGGATGGCGGCAAAAAGCAAATCCGTCCAGCCGAAGCGAACTTGTAGGAATTCACTCATCGGATAGTGGTTTTAAGGTATTCGTTTCTCTTCAGTAGTCGGGCCACTTCATTGACCACACTTTCGGGGATTTCCAGCCAGCCATCATTGTGCCTGGTCACCAGACCGACGCGCTGAAGACGCTGTAAAACACTGCGGTAATGTGACTGAAAAGCAGGGCCCATCAGTTTCCGCAGGCGATATTCGTTGGTGCGTTTTTCGAGGAATATGGTCGACAGTAAGATGCCGGTGTCTGCCGTCAGGAAGTCTGGTAAATAGTACTGTTTGTCCTGGCAGGGAGTAACCTTTTCTTCGTCGACCCGCTCGGTCAGGTAAGCCCATTTGTTGAGCGTATCCCCAACGACGCCATTGCTGGACCGGTGTAGTTTTTTGATCAATTTAGCGAAGGCCGTCTCACTCAAAGGCTCGCCCTCTGCGTCGACCATCATCTTGTGGGTAGCGCCGTGGCGAATTAGTACAGCCCGTTGCATATCGCTAAGGCTGAATTCATCAAGATTTACCTCCGATTGGAAAATCCGGTCTAGTTCCCGGAAGCGATTCAGGTGGTCGTATACCGCATTCGTGGTAGAGACCAGGTAAAATATTTTACCGGAGTTGTTGTCGATGTGCGCGCTGAGCTTACGGATGTTCTCCGCCAGAGAATTTTCTTTGTCCCACCAGGTTTCCAGGTCATCAATCCAAACAAGGGGACTAGACTGTAGACCATATTTGACGATGAAATCTAAGGCATCACATAGGTTGCCAGTCGTCTGAAAGCGACGCCCCTTAATGTTAATCGTACTATTGGGGCGAAGACGAATGCCGTTGTTCGGGAAAAAGCGATTAGTGATCAGTTCTCCAAACAGCGTTCGGCCGGAAAGCCGTTGGCCCGTTAGCATAACTGCTCCGCGAAATCCATTTCGCCAGTTATTGATAAGCTGTTGAAGGTGAGCGGTTTCTTCGTCTCGACCTACGAGAAAGGATTCACCAATGTACCCCTTAGTCATCAGGATGTTGGTATAGGCCGAATTGTTAGTTGGGGCGGAGCGTTGGCGGATAACGCGGACTGTTTTTTCGGATACGCTCATCCGGTCTTCCCGCGCGGCTTCGCCGCGCAAGCGATCAAAGCCCGCAAAGGTGGAGCCGAACCACTCGCGGACATTGGTCAGTACCCGACCCTGCCGTCGGGTAAATTCGTTGATGCCCGATTGTAGCGGTAAGGGGAGGAAACCCGGGGTGGGGCGGTAGACCGCAGAGAGGTGGAGATCCTTCTCTACCAACTCCTTCGTCATGGCCGCAATCTCGTCGAAACTTTTGTGGGTATTCCCGGAGCGTTTCAGAAAAGCATCGAAGGGCTGCCGGAGTTGGCTCAGGTCGTAAGGGACGGCCTCCGCCGATTCGCTGGCCATCAGGAGCGCGCGGTTGCGGGCATTGGCCGTAGCTACATTGAGGCCGTTCGTTACCTGTTCGCTCAGTTCCCAAAGCTCATAAAGTTGGGGCATCACTTCGGCGGAGATCCATTGTTCGGTGGCTTTGCGAAAGTTGACGTCTTTGTAGCTCATTACACCGTAATCTGCACCAACGGTCACCCGGCTGGTCTCTGCCAGCTTGGAGATCAAGGTAGAGAGCTGATTCGTCATTTCTGACAGGCGGGGAACGGCGTCTGACTCGCTGAGGCCTTCGTCCAACCTGGTCGCAATCTGACCGGGCCGGGCTTTAGATTCTTCGCCTTCGGTCGCTTCCAGAAATTGGATAATTTCCGTCGCTCGCTCATCCGCCTGGTACATTGCTTTATCGGCCGTACTAATGGATTCCAGTAGCAACTGGCGCAACTCCTTGAAGTGGGTTGTTTGTGCTTGGAGGAGTTCATGCTCCTGGGCAAGATCGCCTGCCTGTTTTTTGATGGTTTCAAACTGCTGCCGGTATTCTGGCCAGGGGTTGTGCAGTAAGGCCCAGCGCTCTAGCTCCTGCGCCCGACGCTTGGGGTTGGCCATCAAGACCTTGCGGCGCTGGCCGTCGGTTTCTTCCCATTCCTGCAGTGCTTCGCGGAGGACTTTAGTTGAGCGTTGATGGAGGTCATTGACCAAACCGGGTTTGGCCTGGCCGTCGTGTACAAGTAAGGAGGCCGTCTGAAGTTGTAGCTGTATATTCCGGTAGAGCAAGAGGAAGTGCTTGGCCTGATCCGCCCATTCGAAATGCGTGATGCGGCAGTTGAAGTCCGTTTCAGCTTCAGCCGCTCCGATGGGGCAGGCATCTCCCTGCTCAATAATTCGACTGGCCAATTGGCTGGTTCGATCGGCCAGGTGATTGATGTCGTCGCGGAAACTACTGTCTGGCGAAGCCACCTGCTCGATGGCCATACTGACGGTCTCCGTGAAGGCTTCCTGGCTGTTGGTAAGAAGTTCGCTTGTTGCCATGGAGGGCAATTTACGCAATCCCCGGCGGAGATCGCCGGGATTTTTGGACGGACCCTTTTTTGGTTGATAAACAACCTTTTTACCTTGCTGTAGAGATGGATTCGTAGGATTGGCGTTAGCCTTCTTTGCTTCTAAACTTTACAAGGCACCTGCGGTGAGCGCCTGATATTTTGTGGTAAAAATTGAGCAGGAACCCTTTGGCAAAATTTACTTTGCTTCGGGCTGACTTTGCTTCTTGATCTCGGCCATTTCCTTTAGCAGTTTGGCGCCATCAATGATCTGCTGTTCCGTATCCTGTACTGGCTGGCCAATAGCGTTAAGTTGCTCCAGAAAGGCATCTCGCTGAACCATGAACTCGGGCAGCAGGCTATCGGGCATCGCCTTGGCCGGCGGGAAACGCAATTTGGTATGGTCAATTTGGCGGTTGTCTTTCCAGAAGCGGAAGCAAACGTGCGGGCCAGTGGCTAGACCCGTGCTACCAACGTAACCGATGGTTTCCCCCTGCTTGACGCGACTGCCTACTTTTTGGCCGTCCGCAAATTTCTGCATGTGCAGATATTGAGTGGTGTACTGTTTGCTGTGGCGAACCTTAACAAAGTTTCCGTTGCCGCCGCGGCGTCCGCGCTCTACGATTACACCGTCAGCAACGGCTAAAATTGGCGTTCCATAGGGTGCTGCATAATCTGTTCCCAGGTGGGGGCGTACTCGCTTCAGGACGGGATGAAAGCGCGTCATATTGAAGGCGCTACTCATCCGACTAAAGCGAACGGGGGACTTCAAGAAGGTAGACTTCATCGGTTCTCCGTTCAGGCCGAAGTAACCAGAATAGGTGCTGTCAGGGCTTTCGTACCAGAAAGCGTAGATATCTTCTCCGTCGGTGCTGTAGCGTGCACCAAGGACCATGCCCGGGGCCGCTTCTTCCCCTTCCACGAATTTCTTTTCGTAAACGAGCTGAAAGGCATCGTTGGGCTGCACGTGGTAAAAATCGATGGACCACTGCAGGGCGTCTTCCATCCGATCAGTGAGCGCATAGCTGAGTCCTGCACCAGTCATGGCGTTCCAAAGGTTGCTTTCAATCTGGCCGGCAGCAAGCGCGGTTTCTGTTCTTACGGGGAGACGAACACGCTCGGTTTTGCCTTCACCCCGTAGATCAAGACGCACGTATTCGTAAATAGAAGGTTGGTAGACGAGGTAGTCCGGCGCATCCGTATCCGGATCGTCCACAATACTGAATAAACGACCGGCACGGAGGTTACGGACATCTAGCAGCTCGTTGAAAGTATTGGCAGCATCAAAGGTCTGCTGATTGTCCAGCCCTTGCGCCAGGAGGATGTCCGAAAGGGTTTGACCATTTCGAATGGTATCAACCCTTAGGTTCATCGTATCAATGGCCAGGCCATAACGAACGGTGGGCGACGTCATCGGAAAGGATGTGTCGGATAGTTGAGGAGCCGGAGGGGCAGGAGATAGCGCTACTAAAGAGTAGACGATGCCGCCACAGATTAACAGGCAAAACGCGGAAACAAGAGCCACCCGGGGAAGATGGAGTTTCCGCAATCGATGCGGTAAATTCACGTTTGAGTTGTTTCGTTGAGGCGCTTACTCGTCGACGCCACTTTTTGCTCTTTTTTCGAACCGTAATAGTTCTGGGGCAAATATAGGAAAAAGTTGGGGCGCGAACGCAGGTGCAGGCCAAGGTGAAAAAGCAAGGTGAACCGCCAGCCAGCTCGGAGAGCTTTGTAACACAGCCCCGGCTTCAGCCGGTAGAGGGAGAGGACAAATTACCCTTCCATTCCCGCATCGCCCGCCGAAAAACCAAATCCTCCGTTCCACAAGTGATCAGGTCGAAGCCTTTGCCCGCCATTAATTTTGCATCGTCGGGGTCAATGGTGAATATGGCTGAGAACAAACCATGCTGCTTCGTGGCGGCCAACACCCGGTCAATGATGGCCAGTAAGCCGGGGTCCGAAAAGTCGGCTTTCTTTTCCAGGCCCACGCTTACGCTGAGATCAAAGGGACCGACGTAGAGCCCGTCCAGGCCAGGCGTAGCGGCGATGGCTTCCAGGTTGTCAGCAGCGGCAGCCGTTTCGATCATCGCGAAGCAGAGGGTTTGTTCGTTAGC
>CALIGP010000424.1 GCA_938021455.1 uncultured Lewinella sp.
GAGCTGGTAAGAGACCCGCCGGCTTTCTCGACGGCTTCCTTGGCGGTGGCGGAGGCGGCGTGGGCCGTTACCGTCAGTGCAGAGGAGAGCTCGCCGCTACCCAATACTTTGACCAGATCATTCTTCTTGATGATACCGGCAGCGTAAAGGGCGGCTGGGGTGATTTCCGTCAGTCCTTGCTTCTCGCTGATGGCCTGAAGGCGGTCGAGGTTAAAGGCGACGTAGGCTACGCGGTTCGGGCTGTTGAAGCCACGCTTTGGCAGGCGCATTTGAAGTGGCATCTGACCACCTTCAAAGTTACGCTTACGTTTGTAACCACTGCGGGATTTGGCACCCTTGTGGCCACGGGTGGAGGTACCACCACGGCCGGATCCCTGACCACGAGCAATTCGCTTTCCGGACTTCGTAGCGCCGGCGGCTGGTTTGAGATTATTCAGTTCCATTACGGACTTATTTTTAAGGAAACTTTAAAGCGCGGACGCGGGATGCAATGAAGCAACTACCGTGCCAGCAATGTCACACTGTCAGAGAATTGTCAGATAGTCATGTGACTAACAGATATAGATTCTAAGACTCAAGACAACTTCTAAGCTTCTTCGACTTTAACGAGATGGCTTACCGCCTTGATCATTCCCTGGATAACGGGGGTATTCTCCCGCTCTACGGTTTGATGCATACGCTTCAGACCTAGGGCCTGGATGGTCGCCTTCTGCTTCTTCGGGCGATCGATCACGCTTTTGACCTGAGTGATTTTAACCTTAGCCATGTTGACTTAATTTTACTGTTTAGAGATATTGTTCTCCCCTCTCCCCAGGACCTCGAAGCGGGCGGTAGCCGCCTGCGTAGAAGCCGCGTAGCGAAAGGGGCTGGGGGAGAGGGCTTACCCTTCGAACAGTTTTTCCATGGAAATACCCCGTTGCTTGGCAACATCCATCGGGCTGCGGAGCTTCTTCAGCGCATCGATGGTGGCTTTGATCACGTTGTGTGGGTTGGAAGACCCTTGTGACTTGGCCAGTACGTTGTGAACACCAGCGAGATCGAGGACAGCGCGCATGGCACCACCGGCAATTACACCAGTACCTTCAGAGGCGGGCTTGATCAATACCTTACCGGCACCGTACTTACCCAACTGCTCGTGGGGAATAGTTCCCTTGTGCAGTGGCACCTTGATCATGCTCTTACGAGCATTATCGGTTGCCTTCTGGATGGCTTCGGAGATATCACGCGCCTTACCGGCACCTGATCCTACCTTGCCCTTTCCGTCACCAACCACCACAATGGCGGCAAAGGTGAACGTACGGCCACCCTTCGTTACTTTGGATACCCGGTTGAGGGCAACCATTTTTTCGCGCAGTTCCGGCTCGGAGCTTTGTTCTTTGTTGCGACCGCCTTTGCGGTCGTTATCACGGCGGTTGCGGCCTCCACCACTGCCACCTGAATTTCTGTTATCAGCCATTGTAGTGTTATTTAGAATTTAAGGCCAGCTTCGCGAGCGCCTTCTGCCAGCGACTTGACCCGTCCGTGAAAAAGATATCCTCCCCGGTCGAAGAGAACTTGACTTACGCCGGCAGCCTGTCCGCGTTCAGCGATAAGTTTGCCAACAGCAGTTGCCTGCGTTGACTTATCACCTTCCTGGGCGACAACGGCTTCGAAACTAGAAGCCTGGGCCAGGGTTACACCGTTGACATCGTCGATCAACTGGGCGTAGATGAATTTATTGGAACGGAAAACGTTCAGGCGGGGCTGCTCCGGCGTACCGGTGATATGCTTGCGAACACGGCTGTGAATCCGTTTTCTCCGCTTAAGTTTTGTGAGTTGCATTGCTAATTTTTTTTGAATCCCCAGCATGATCCTTCCGAAGAAGAGCCAGGGGTTAGGGACCTTACTTCTTAGCGGCGGTTTTACCAGCCTTACGACGAAGTTCTTCACCGACAAACTTGATGCCTTTTCCTTTGTAAGGTTCGGGCTTACGCAAAGCGCGGATTTTAGCGGCGATCTGACCGACGAGCTGCTTATCCGTAGAGGTAAGCTTTACGATCGGAGCCTTACCCTTTGCGCTGATGGTTTCAACGCTTACTTCACTTGGTACCATGAAGTAGATAGGGTGAGAGTAGCCAAGGGTCATGATCAACAGGTTGCCTTTATTCTCGGCGCGGTAACCTACACCTACTACCTCAAGGTTGAGTTCGTAGCCATTGGTCACACCCTCGATCATGTTGGCGATCAGCGAACGGTAAAGACCGTGAAAGCTGCGGTGACGCTTACTGTTGGAAGGACGGGTGACGGTAAGCGTACCATCCTCCATTTCTACTCCCAGGTCAGGGCTGACCTGCTGGGTAAGTTCCCCTTTGGGGCCCTTAACGGTCACCAGATTGCCCTTGCTAACGTCAATACTGACGCCGGAAGGAACGCTGATGGGATTTTTGCCAATTCTGGACATATCCTGTTGATTTAATTGTCTTACGACTCGCTACCTATTGCGGAGAGCCTGCAGACGTTATTCTTAAAGTGATTTAATATACGTAGCAAAGTACTTCGCCGCCAACGTTGTCTTTCCGTGCCTGCTTTTCGGTCATCAAACCGTGAGAGGTGGAAACGATGGCGATACCCAGACCGTTGATTACCCGGGGAAGGGCATCGGCCTTAACGTACTGCCGAAGACCAGGCTTGGAAATACGAATGAGTTTACGAATGACTGGGCGCTTGCTGTCCTTTTCGTACTTGAGGGCGATGGAGATTTCTCCCTGCTTACCCTTACCCGCTTCGTCGTCGAACTTGTACTTCAGGATGTAGCCCTGATCGTACAGAATTTCAGTCATACGCTTCTTCGTCTTTGAAGAAGGAATAACTACGACGCGGTGACCGGCAATTTGCGCGTTGCGAATGCGGGTCAGGTAGTCAGCAATTGGGTCCGTTACGGCCATTACTATTGATATTGCGCTCTGCGGTATTCCGGAACGGAACCTACGGAGCTGTTATATAAAATTGCAAGCTACAGGTTGCAGGTTGCAAATAATAGATTTGATGCAGATACGCATTGAGGTGGTAAAACCTGCAACTTGTAACCTGGCAACTTGATTCTTACCAAGACGCTTTACGAACGCCGGGGATCTTGCCATCAAGTGCCATTTCACGGAACTTAACGCGGCAAAGGCCAAACTTACGCATGTAGCCTTTTGGGCGACCGGTAAGACCACAGCGGTTGTGGAGACGGATCGGGTTAGAGTTACGGGGAAGCTTATCGAGTGCGTCCCAGTCACCAGCAGCTTTAAGCGCTTCGCGCTTCTCAGCATACTTAGCGACCATGCGCTCCCGCTTACGTTCGCGGGCAATCAGTGATTTACGAGCCATCTTAGTTAGCGTTATTTTGGTTCTTGAATGGAAGACCGAGGGCCTTGAGCAGCTCCAGGCCTTCCTTGTCGGTCTCAGCACTGGTTACGAAAGTAACGTCGTAACCGGTAATGTTGGCTACGTCATCCAGGCTAATCTCGGGGAAGATGATCTGCTCGGTGATACCCATGGTGTAGTTACCACGGCCATCGAAGCTCTTATCGTTAATGCCACGGAAATCACGTACACGGGGAAGTGCCGTTGAAATCAGGCGATCAAGGAAGTCATACATCTTCTCACGGCGCAGGGTTACCTTTGCGCCAATCCCCATATCGTCGCGAAGACGGAAGTTGGAGACAGAT
>CALIGP010000425.1 GCA_938021455.1 uncultured Lewinella sp.
TAGCTCCGAATCGCGAATGGGGCCGCAAGCTCCCGAAGCGGGTAACTGTGGTAGCTTATCCTAATGACATATCGTAACACGGGAAAGTCGCTACGCTTCCTTGCCAGGATCGGAGCTGGAGCTCCTTTGCCCAAAGCAAAAATGCCACCCTAACCACGAATCTGCCTCCAAAAGGATCTTATCTTTACAACCTCCCCCTATTGCTTTCCCTCCTAGACCGCTACCTACTCCGCGCCTTCACCGGCCCCTTTATCCTCACGGCCTTCATCGCCTGGTTTGCTTTGCTTATGCAGTTTCTTTGGTTCTTCATTGAAACTATTGCGGATAAAGGCCTTTCCTTTTTCATCGTGCTGGAGCTTATCGGGTACCGGAGTGTCCATCTGTTTCTGGTGGCTTTGCCCTTAGCCTGTTTGATTGCTTCGGTGATGACCGTTGGCGGGCTGGCCGAACGCTATGAGTTGAGCAGCTTTCATTCGGCAGGAGCTTCACCCGGGCGGATACTGCGCCCGCTGCTCATATGCGGAGGGCTTGTAGCGGCCCTCTCCTACCTTACGGCCGATTACATTGTACCTGCCTCCAACCTGGCATTTTATGAGCGGCTGCAGGAAGTGCAGCTTAGCAACGCCGCCCTCCACCTGGAAGCAGGCGTTTTTAACGAAGATCTCCCCGGCTTTACCATTCTCGCTAAGGAGAAAACTGATGACGGTGAACTGAAGGACATCTTACTCTATGACCACCGCTACTCTACCGGATCGGGCACAAACATTATTAGTGGCAAAAGTGGGGCCTTGACCGTAGACAGTCACAAAGAATCCGCCGGCCTATTGCTGCGTAACGGCAGCAATTATCGGGAACGGACGTCGGCGTCGAAGACTTTTGTCCGCACCAACTTTGAACGCTACCAAAAGCGATTTCTCATCGCCGACTTTTCCTCTCCGGATTTAAGTGGAAACAGCAGTCACTACTCTTTATTGACCAGCTGGCAATTGCAGTCCGCCGCAGATAGTGTCCAGATCCTAATGGACTCACTTACCACCTCCTTTAGCAATCGGACAGCAATTCCTAGAAACAAGTCGATGCCCGTAACGGGAAGTCGCCTTGCCGACTCCACGCTGGTCTTTCAACGGGCCCGTACCCGAGCCAGACAAATAAGGACGGAGGCTGCTACCCTCACTGAAAGGCTAGCCTTAGAACAGGAGACCAAAGTTCGCTACCTCTACCGCAAACACGAGAAATACTCCCTAGCAGTAGCCTGTATACTTTTCGTATTTGTGGGTGGCGGGCTGGGAGAGATTGTACGAAGCGGCAACTTTGGCTTCCCAGTCTTAATCAGTATCGGCGTATTCGTGGCCTACATTATGGGAAGTATCTTTTGCCGGAGATTAGCCGAAAGCTTTGTGCTGCATCCGCTGGGGGCGGGCTGGGTGCCGGCATTCGTGGTACTGATCGTTGGCTTGCTGGGGATGCGGTGGCGGGCGGGGTGATTCCTGGTTGAGACGCTATGCGGGGCAGATTCGACGCATAGCGTCTCAACCAAGAATTACCCGCCTTTTCCAAAATTCCATACCTTCACGAAATGCTGCAATCTCCCCCAAAACAGCAAGTCGAATCTTCTTTCTCTGGCTTCGTTCGTAGTAACTGGCTGTTCATTAGCGGGACGATGCTCTTGCTACTGATTAACGGTTACTTCTGGGCGACCTCCAACCAGGGAGACACGCTAGTAGCCATAAACCGACTACGCAGTCCCTTCTGGGATATTTTTTTTAAGGTAGGTACGCAGTTGGCGGAGCCAATAGCTTACGTAGTTATCCTCCTCATGGTGTCCGCCTACAGTTACCGCAGGGGGATATTTACGGTGGTCGCCGGCGCTACGGCCGGCATTGTGGCCGGCCTTCTGAAGGCGTTTTTTGCGCAGGCCAGGCCCATGCGCTGGTTCTTTGACAACTACGAAGAGATCTGGCATTCGCTCAACCACTTTGAAGAAGCTTACCGGAACTGGTCGCCCGACAGCAGCTTCCCCAGTGGGCATGCAACTTCAGCCTTCGCGCTATATGGCTTCCTGGCATTTTCCGCCCGTAGGGGTAAGCTTTGGGTGGGACTGCTATGTTTTGGACTCGCCTTCCTAGTGGCCTTTAGCCGGATGTACCTCTTGTATCACTTCCTTCGGGATGTGACGGTGGGGGCAGGTCTGGGACTGTGTCTGGCGGCGATTGTGTACCTACTTCAGAATCGCCTTTTTCCTAATGCTTATAAATTAGATCAGGGTTGGCTTTCTCTATTTGATAAAACTCCGGTAGCCAGGCAAAGTGTTCCACCACCAGAGTAGCCTTCTTTGCTCTTTATTCTTTTCTTTGCACCTGCGTATATCGCCCAAATAAAACCAGTTCGCCTTGAAGTACCCCACCATTGCCGTCATCCGCGAAGGAAAAGTCCCGCCCGATGCTCGTGTTCCGTTGACGCCACCCCAGGTGGCCAATCTCCGAGAACGAGGCATTGACATTGTCGTCCAGCCTAGCCCAGGGCGAACCTTCAGGGATCAGGAATATGCGGACCTGGGCATTCCTATGGTAGAAGACATCTCTGACCGGGAACTGTTACTGGGCATCAAGGAGGTGCCCATTTCTCAATTGATCCCCAACAAAAAATACTGCTTCTTCGCGCACGTAGCTAAGGAGCAACCCTATAATCAGCCATTGATGCGTGCCCTGCTCGACAAAGGAATCACGCATATGGACTACGAGTATTTCACCGGCGAAAACGGGAAGCGATTGATTGCTTTCGGCTACTGGGCGGGCATGGTGGGCGCGCATAATGCCGTGTGGACTTATGCGCAGCGAACGGGTGCCTTCGAGCTTCCCCGCCTCAAAGACCTGTATGATTATGCGGCGGCCAAAGAAGTCTATGCCAAGCTAAATTTGCCCCCAATTCGAGTCGTATTAACGGGTACCGGGCGTGTCGGCCAGGGTGCCGCTCAGGTATTGGAAGACATGGGCTTTACGAAAATCAGCCCTGCTGCCTACCGCAACGGAGAAGAAACCAACAAAGCGGTTTTCACCCAACTCGGCGTATCTGAGTACGCAAAGCACCCGGACGGGCAGCCGATCAAAAAACAATACTTCTATAAGCACGGCGAGGAATACCAATCAAATTTTGCGCCCTACGCCAAAGTCTCCGACATCTTCATCAATGGCATCTTTTGGGACGGCAGAGCCCCGGCCTTCTTTACCAGCGAAGAAATGGCCTCGGAAGATTTCCGCATTCAAGTGGTTGGTGACGTTACCTGTGACATTGCGCCAGCGGCTAGTGTTCCGTCTACTCTACGAGCGTCCACCATTGCAGATCCGGTTTTTGGCTATGATCCACTGTCGGGCAAAGAGATTAAGGCTTATTCCACCAATGGGATTGACATCATGTCCATTGACAACCTTCCCAGTGAACTTCCGCGCGACGCCAGCGAAGCTTTTGGCGATGTGTTCATTGAGAAGATCTTACCGGAGTTCGGTAAAGAGCAATCGGATATTCTGGAGCGGGCAAGTATTACCGTTAACGGAGAGCTAGGCCCGCACTATGGGTATTTGGAGGAATATGCTAAAGGCTAAGTTTTATCATTCCTTCACTAATCGGATTCTTCCCATTGCAGCGCCTCGTTGCAGGTGTAGCATATAAACACCTGCAGGAAGGCTTCCTAAATCAAGGCTTGCCCTGACTATACCCTTTTGAATAATACCACTTTGGACAGTTCTCCCGATGGAAGAATAAACTTCATAGTTGGTTCTTAAGCTTCCGGCGGGGAGTTCAAGATTGAGTAGTCCACTGGTGGGGTTAGGGAAAGCGCTTAAGCTAAGGCCTCCAAACGTACCGTTATCAACACTTGTGCCTAGTATAACATCAATATCCCGTTGATCAATATTGGAGATTCTTTGCTCCCATCCGCCGCCAATCGGCACCAGAATGGTCTGATACTGGTAGGCATCCTCTATAACAGGGACGTCAGCAGGAATAAAAAGTTTGGCGGATAGCTGTTGGTCTTCTCCAGCTACTACCTCTTGCCGAAACTCTTGAAAGGTCGTATAGGGGGCTTCATCAAGCTGAAACCAAACGACTATCTCCTGATTCTCGCCAGCACTGTAGGTAACGTCCACCGTTACGGTATCTCCCCGATTAACCACTTCAGGGCCAAGGCTGGATAGCACCGCCTGGCTTCCTGCCCCCAGGACGGTTACATCGGTTTGTGCTAAATCACTAAATCTAGTGTTATAAGAGCCTCCATTCGGAGTAATAAACGTCTGGTATTGGTAGCTGGCGTTTCCGGGTGGCGTAGACTCGGGAATATTGAGTACCACATCGATAGTCCCGTTTCCTTCGGTAACATCCGTGACGACTTCTGTGTAGACGGTGAAGGGATCGGAATCGAGCTGAAAAGTAACGAATACATCCTGATCGTCGGTTGCGAAATAGCTAACGGAGACCGTTATCTGCTCACCCGGTGAAATATTAACTGGTCCGTTGACGGAGGTAATGGAGGGGTCAAGAGATCCGCTACCGCCACAATCAGCCGGCGCGCCGTTTCCAGGGATGAGTTCATTAAAGGCGTATTCTTCCCGGTCTGGCAACCCCATCAGGGCGGTAGCCAGTCCATCATAAGCGGGCTTGGGAGCATAATCGGCCCCTTCAGAAAGAACGGCATCCTGGCAACCATCAAAAGGGGGCGTATTAGACTGAGTAATCCAGCTGTCTTCGTCCCGAAGGCCCCAGACGAGTAGTTCGCGGCAGTTGGGCTGAGACAATGCCATTTCGCTGAATTCCCGGAAAGCCGTCTCCTGAAAAGCTTCGTCCCGACGATTATTACAGATGCGGATGTCCAGTTCTGAGATCACCACGTCAAGGCCCGCAGCGTCGAGGTCTTCCATACTGGCCTTTACACTATTAATGAAGCCCAGGTTGATCGCTCCTGCGGAATTCACCATATCCGACAGAACGAAGTGCGACTGAAAGCCGATACCATCAACCGGCGCACCACAGTCTTTTAGCGCCTTGAATTTATCTCGCATAAAGCGATTCTTCGATGCAGACGAAGTATTAAAGTTTTCGATGGAATAATCGTTGTAGTATAAGCGCGACTGTGGCTGAGCTTCTCTGGCCCAGACGAAAAGCATCTTGATGTAGTTCTCGTAAGTTGCTTCGCCCCAGTCGGTCATACTGCCGTCGTTTGCTCGTCGATACCAAGTGCCGCCGCGCCACTCCCGCTGCCCCCCTGGAGATTGATCAGAGATCGCCTCGTTGATGACATCCCATTCATCGACACGGTCGCCGCACACTTGGCCGAGAGCCATGATGTATTTCCGGGAAAAATCGAATACTTGCTGGCCAGTCCAGGCAGGGCCCGCTGCATTCAGCCATCCTGGTGCTTGATTAAACCAGATCATGGCGTGGCCTCGCTTGCGCATATCGCTCCACTCAGGCCGGGAGAGAAATATTTCGATAGCATTGGTTTGTAGAGTAGCCTCTAGCTCCGCCACAGTAAGGTCGTGGATGTTGGCTGGTTCATTCTGTGGCAAGACGAAGGACATCTTCATGCTATTCTCCAGTACAATCGCGTTGTACTCGCCCGTCAGGTTAGCCTCCGCCTCGCCATTACGGAAGGTCGATGGATTATTGAGATGCCCGATGCTGATGATGTTGCCAATGTAGACTTTTTTGGGGCTAGCCAGATCACGGAGACCATTCTGTCCTGCTAGTGGTAGTACTCCAAAAAAGCAAAAGAGAAGAAGAAAATTGTATCGGGTAAAATATGGGTGCATCACGTGGTTTTTGTTTAAAATTTTGGGGCTATTTCTTTAACCAGGAATCGCCTTAAAGTTTCCTCTGAAAACTTTAAGGCGAAAACCCGGACTAAAGTAAATCAACCAAAGTTAATGTTTAGAAATACGCAGCAGGCGATGTTCGTCTCCCTGAGTAAGGGAAATCAAGTAAATGCCCGCTTTTAAAGTCCGAAGATCGAGCTGAGTTCGATTGGTTGCAACTACTTTTTTACTGATCAACTTTGCTCCGGTCACACTAAAAACAGTGATCTCGGTCTCCCCTTCCAGTAAGCCTTGGATAGTTGTCAACCCTTCAGTTGGGTTAGGGAATGCCATAGGTTCGAACACTTCTCCTCCCAAGGAAGAAAAATCATTATTCAGGTCTTCCCTGATTACACCCTGAGCAGGCGAGGTGGATATCAGGCTAAATCGTTGATTTTGGTTATTGGTATTCTTGTTCCAGACATGTACAACGTTGGCGTTACTTGAGTAAATATCCAGGGCACGAGCCTGATCGTGTTTAGGAAGAAACTGGAAGACCCCGTTACCAAGGGGAATGGCCTTCCAGATCAAATGATCACCTCCACCTGTGTAGCTGGTACGGGCGGCTCTTTGCCCCTGTCCAGTATTTCCGTTGGGCACTTCCATGCGCTGGTTGAAGCCAACATTGGTGATACGATATTCGTCATTGCCCAGGTGGGCGAAAGTCCAACGGGAGTTATTCCCATTCGTATTCGTCCGACTACGCAGGTTATTGGTGCTACCCACGGCATAAATGTAGTGGTTGGAATTGGACTTTTTCATGTAATAGGTGCCGTTAGCGATTAATTGGCTGCTGGCACCATTTATCACATCAACATTGTTTCGGGCCCGGTTGGCCAGGCGGTTGCTATAATTTCCATTATCAGGCGTAACCATTACCTGAAACTGGTATTCGTTGTTAGCCACCGGGGTGTTAGCCGGGATATTGACCGGTATGGTGATTGTTTTATTAGCGCCAGAAACAGCGTTCCTTCGGGCGTCAGAAAAGACCTGATAGTTACCATTATCTCGCTGAAACACTACATATATGTCCTGATTATTACCAGCGCTGTAGTTAATGGTTACGTTCGCCGTTCCTCCGCGGACAACATCATCTGAGACCGTAACCGAAGTTACTGCAGGGGTAGCTCCACCGCCGCCACAAGAAGCCGTTTGCCCTGAGCCTTGATTAAGCGACGGGTAGCCAAAACTGTTTCGATTAGGTTGCGACTGAATGGCCCCCAATACACCAGTATAGGCATTCTTTTTATCGTAATTATTTCCTTCAAAAATACTGGGATCAAAGCAGTTCGTGAATGGTTCGTAATTAGCAACGTGTATCCAATTTCGCTCATCCCGCTGCCCCCACATCAAAACAGACCAACAGTTAGGCTGAGCATAGGCCATTCTTACAAATTCATAGTAAGCTGCTTCCTGAGTAGCCTCTACCCGGTCACCGTTACATATCCGAATATCCAGTTCAGTAATAGCTACCTCCAGGCCAGCATCATCAAGATCCTCCATGGAGGATTTCACGGAATTAATAAAGCCCGTGTTAATGGTGCCATTAGCTGACACCATATCCGCGCAAATAAAGTGGCTTTGAAAGCCAATACCATCAATCGGAGCGCCACAATCCTTTATGGCTTTAAATTTCTCCCGCATGAACTTATTTTTAGAATCGTTTCCGGTTCCAAAATTCTCAATGGCA
The DNA here is from genome assembly GCA_938021455.1 of uncultured Lewinella sp. GTDB lineage: Bacteria > Bacteroidota > Bacteroidia > Chitinophagales > Saprospiraceae > Neolewinella. The sequence continues at coordinate 7,534 of CALIGP010000425.1, forward strand.
TAATCGTTGTAAAACAATCGGGCATTGGGCTGTGCCTCCCGAGCCCAGACAAAGAGCATTCGAATATAGTTTTCATAGCTGGCGGTTCCGTAGGTAGTTTGGCTCCCGTCATTTGCCTTACGGTACCAGGTGTTTGGGCGCCAGCGTCGGTTACCATTAGGGGAGTCGTCAGCAATAGCCTCATTTATCACATCCCACTCCGCAATACTATTACCACATACCTGGCTTAATGCTTTGATGTATTTCCGAGAGAAATCGAATACCTGCTGTGCTGACCAGTTTGGAGCATTACTATTCAGCCAACCCGGTGCCTGGTTAAACCAGATCATGGCGTGCCCCCTTTTGCGAAAACCGTTGAAGGCGGAGTTATTAATGAATTTATCGACATTCCCCGTCCTGAGGGTATTTTTCAGTTGGGTTATGGAAAGTCCATGAATATTATTGGGTTGGCTGGTGGGTAAAACGTTGCCCATCTTCATGGCATTCTCGAGCACAATGACATTATACTCATCCTGAAGATTTGGCAAGGCATTACTGCCATCAAAGCCGGTGGGATTTGCCAGCAAGCCATCGCTGACAATGTTGCCAACCCAAACTTTCTTAGGGTTGGAAGCACCTTTTAAAGTTTGTGCCTGAAGTGTACTGGATAGGCAAAAGAATACCAGGGCCGCCAGGAGGCAGCTTATTCTTAGGGAAAATTTCATTTCTATTATTGGTTTAATTGCGTGATCGACTCAGAGATCAATCAGTGATACTCTGGAAACGTAAACAGAACTAGATCTACTTCAAAAAACATCAAATGTTACTTAGTACTACTTATTTGAATCAGTCCAAATATATAGATAAAAACCATTCGAAAAAATAGTAAATATCAATTCAAAAGGTGAAACACATTTATTTTGTATACAATAAAAAATGCCTGACAAATTAACAATCGATTGAAAATTTTAGGACAATCGATTGTGAACAAATGATTACTAGCTTATCGCTTTTCGTACACTAACAGTGAAAAAAAATGAAGCCAAAATGAATTATTTTTTTTAAAAAAATTTCAAGAAAGCTGATTTAAACGGAACTAGTTCTCACTATCTGCTATTGCAACGATTTCAACTAGTCCATTTACCGCTAGATAAAGTCCTCCTTTTCTGAACCACGTCACCTGCCGCTTAGCATACCGCCGGCTATTCTGCTTAATGAGTTCAAGGACGCGTTCGCGTGAATACTCCCCATCAAAGTAAGGCCACCACTCTTGGTAGCCAACGGTTTGCAGGATGGGTAAATGGCGAAGAGGAAGAAGGGACTTTGCTTCTGCTTCGAGCCCGGCTTCCAGCATGAGGTCTACGCGACGGTTGATACGATCATAGAGCTCAGCGCGGGGTAGGTTGGTAGTATAGTATTCGTAGTCAAAAGGTCGTTCGGGGCGATTACCGAGAAAGGAGGAGTAGGGTTTTCCGGAGGAGAGGCAGACTTTGAGGGCGCGCTCGAGACGGCGGGCGTTTTGTTGATCTACCGTAGCAAAATAAACGGGATCCAGTTGTTCGAGTAATGCCTGCAGGCCGGTTACTCCTTGCTCTTCCAACAAAGCTTGCACCTGCGTTTGCGCCGCCTCAGTCTCTTCCGGGAACACATCCAGCCCTTCACAGAGCGCGCGTAGGTAAAGGCCACTGCCACCAGTAAGCACCACTACGTTGTGTTTTTGAAAGAGTCGCTCCAATAAATCCATGGCTTGCTCCGCAAACCGCCCCGCCGTAAGTGGGTCCATCAGACTCCGATCCGCCACAAAGTGGTGAGGCACCTGCGCTAACTCCTCCTCCGTCGGGCGGGCATTCCCGATCTTCATCTCGACGTAGAACTGACGGCTGTCAGCGCTGATGATTTCCGTCCGGTAATGCTTCGCTACCTCGATTGCGAGGGACGTTTTCCCGCTGGCAGTAGGGCCACCAATAACGATGAGTCTGGGTTTCATGGGAGTGTTTTGTACCGTCGAGTGCACTTCACGCCTGCCTGCGGCGGTCAGTCGGCGACTAAATTATACACCGACTTCAGTCGGCGCTACAATACCACGAACAAAGCTACGGGTTGCTGCTGCCACATCATCTACGTCCTTCAAGGCACGGATGAATGCACTACCAATGATCGCGCCGTTCGCATACTCGCAGGCTGTCCGGAAGCTCTTCGCATCACTGATACCAAAGCCAATGAGTTTGGGTTGCGATAGGTTCATCGCAGCAATACGCGCGAAATAGGCTTTTTGACCATCGGTGATTTCTCCACTCTTTCCGGTGATACTGCTACTGGACACCACGTAAATGAAGCCAGTACTTAGCTCGCCAATCTTTCGGATTCGTTCCTCATCGGTCTGTGGCGTGATCAGGAAAGTAACCTGCATATCGTGTCGCTCGGCAATGTCCCGAAACTCCCGCTCGTACTCAAAAACGGGGAGGTCAGGTAAGATGAGACCATCAACACCGGCGGCTTTGGCGGCTTTGACAAACCGTTCGGGGCCATATTGCATAACTTGGTTGTAGTAGCCCATCAATACCAGAGGTACATCAGTATAAGTACGAGTAAGGGGCAACTGCTTAAACAGCGTATCGAGTGTCATCCCATTGGCCAGCGCTTTCATACTAGACTGCTGGATGGTCTCCCCGTCCGCCATCGGGTCGGAGTAAGGCATTCCGACCTCAATCAAGTCTGCTCCCGCTTCCGCCAAATTTCGGATGATGGTCACCGTGCTGTCCAACTGAGGATAGCCCGCCGTAAAGTAGACGTTGAGGAGGTTAGCCTTCTTTTGATTAAAGAGTTCAGTTAATCTGTTCATGTTAAACTTTTTAGCCCCGAAGGGGCGTCTCTTGTAGCGAGGGGTAACCGCTGTTTGTCCGAAGGACAAGCAAAGGGAGCCCCTCGTGAATTGTTTTATTTCCCTAACCCATCCAGGTAAGTAGTAAAGGCGGCCAGGTCCTTATCCCCCCGTCCGCTCAGACAAACGACAATCACGTCGTCCGGTCCGTATTCCATTTGATCGAGCGCTGAAAAGGCGTGAGCAGTTTCCAGGGCGGGAATAATGCCTTCCGTTCGGGCAGTAAACAGCGCTGCTGCCAGCGCATCTTCGTCGGTGACGCTGATGGCTTCGGCGCGTTTTGAGTCGATCAGGAAAGCATGGAGTGGGCCAATGCCAGGGTAATCCAGTCCGGCAGAAATGCTGTAAGGCTCAATCACTTGTCCATCTTCCGTTTGCATTAGCAAGGTGCGAGAGCCGTGAATAATACCTTCGGTGCCCAATACAGAAGTAGCCGCGGATTCACCGGAGTCTACACCAAGGCCAGCCGCCTCAACGGCGACCAGGCGGACGCGCTCATCGTTCAAATAATGATAAAAAGCACCGGCGGCGTTACTGCCACCGCCTACGCAGGCAACGATAGCGTCCGGGTAATCCCGGCCGAGCTTTTCCTGCAACTGCCATTTCATCTCCTCCGAGATGACACTTTGGAAACGAGCCACCATATCAGGGTACGGGTGCGGGCCAACAACGGAGCCGATGATGTAATGGGTGTCTTCCGGGTTATTTATCCAGTCCCGAATGGCTTCGTTGGTAGCATCCTTGAGCGTTTTAGAGCCGCTCAAGGCCGGGCGCACTTCAGCGCCCAGCATTCTCATTCGGGCAACGTTGGGTGCCTGACGGGCGATGTCCACTTCGCCCATGTAGACGATGCATTGCAGCCCTACGAGTGCACAAACGGTAGCGGTAGCTACGCCGTGTTGTCCAGCGCCAGTCTCAGCAATGATCCGTTTTTTACCCAGCCGCTGCGCTACCAGTATCTGCCCGATGGTATTATTGATCTTATGGGCACCAGTGTGATTGAGATCTTCGCGCTTCAGATAGATATTGGTGCCGTAATGAGCACTTAGTCGCTTGGCAAAATAAAGGGGGCTTGGCCGGCCTACGTAGTCTTTCAGCAGGGCATCAAACTCCTTTTTGAAGGCCGGACCTGCGGTCATTTCGCGGTAGGTGTTCTTTAACTGCTCGATGTTCGGGTGCAGCATTTCGGGGATATAGGCGCCACCAAAACGGCCGTAGTAGCCTCTTTCGTCAACGTCTATTTGGAGGTTCTTGGTCATGATATTTTATATTTCGGGTACATCTGTACTTGTACTGGTTTCTTGTTTCAGGTATCCCTGTACTTATACCCGATTTACAGGATTAAGGATGCGTAATTAGCTTGGTTTTTTGTCATTTCCGGGTATAACTGTACTTGTACCCGAAAAGCGTCAAGCAACACGCTCCCCCATTTGCTCCTTAGCAAAATTGAGCAAATTCCGGATCATCAGTCGCCCATGCTCCGTCATAATACTCTCCGGGTGAAATTGAACACCAAAGATCGGGTACTCCCGATGCTGGAGTGCCATTACGCCGCCATACTCTCCGGTGGCGGTCATCTCCAGTTCAGCGGGCAAAGTTTCTGGGTCAATAACCCAACTATGATAGCGGCCGGCATTGAAGGCTTTGGGTACGTTCGCCAATAGCGTATCGTCCGTTTTCGTGCGGGTCATCTCCGTTTCAATACCGTGGTGGACTTCATCGAGGTTAACCAAGGAGCCGCCGAAAGCTTCGCCAATGGCCTGATGGCCGAGGCAAACACCGAAAATCACTTTTTCGCGGGCGTAGCGTTGTAGCAGAGCGGGCATAATGCCCGCCTCAGCGGGCACGCCGGGGCCGGGAGAGAGTACAATCAGGTCATAGGCAGCAACGGCTTCCAGGCTGATCTCATCATTACGAAACACGTCAATATCCTGCCCGAGTTCTTCCTCGATATACTGCACCAGATTGTAGGTAAAGCTGTCGTAGTTGTCTAGAATTAATACTTTCATCATTATAGGTTTTCGGCTTTATCAAGGGCTTTCGTAAGGGCTCGTAGCTTATTGTAGACTTCTGCGCATTCACTCTCTTCATTACTGGCGGCAACAACACCAGCTCCGGCCTGGTAGTACAGATTATTATCCTGGCTGAAGAACGACCGGATCAGGATGGCCTGGTTCATGCCTCCATTAAAATCAATGAAGCCAATGGCACCACCGTAGAAGCCTCGTTGCTGATTTTCGTATTTATTGATGAGTTCCATTGCCCGGTACTTTGGCGCGCCGGAGAGGGTGCCCGCAGGGAAAGTATCTCCGAAAATACGAACCGTTTCATCCGGCTTTACACTATCTCCTTCCACCGTGGACACCAGGTGAATGACGTGGCTATAGTAATGAACCTCCCGCAGGCTGGTCACCTTCACATTTTTGGTATGCCGGCTCAAATCGTTGCGGGCCAGATCTACCAGCATAACGTGCTCCGCATTTTCTTTGGGGTCAGCCAGGAGTGCTTCGGTTGCCTCCATATCCTTTTTCTTGTCTCCGGTACGCTTGTAGGTGCCAGCGATGGGATTGAGCCTTGCCTTACCCTCCCCAATCACCATCTGACTTTCCGGGCTGGAGCCCATAATCCGGTAATCACCGTAATCAAAATAGAACAGATAGGGGGAAGGGTTGATACTCCGTAGCGCACGATATACCTGAAACTCATCGCCTCTAAAGCTTTGCTTAAACTGGCGACTCATAACAATCTGAAAAACATCGCCTATACGGCAATGATGCTTCCCTGCTGACACCAATTCCATAAAGGCTTCGTCAGTCAGGTTACTACTCTCCTCGCCGAGTCGGCTGAAGGGGTGAACTCCCCCACCCCGCTTGATGGCAGCCTCCACCTCTTCCAAACGACTTTCTTCGCCTTCGGGCAGGTTCTCAATCAGAATTAACTCGTCGCGGTAATGGTGAAACACCAGAATGAAGCGGTATAAATGATAGCGAAGGTCCGGTGCGCTCAGCACCTTCGGATTATCAAACTTCAGGGTATCAAAATACTGTACGCCCTCAAAGTTGGTATGCCCGATCAGGCCATTAAACTGACCGATGATGGGGTCTTCGTCGTCCGGAGAAAGCTCAAAAGAAGCCAGGAACTCATGTAGACGCGTAGACACGGTCTCAACATCCTCCACTCGCTCTTCCTTTATCCAATGCCCAAGGTGACGGCGCTCCATCATACCTTCGGCTACCTGAAAGGAAGCCAGTGTCTCCAGACCAACTACTGAATAATAGTGCTCATTGTCCCGGCTTTCATTAGACTCCAGTAATACAGGGTCCGTGAAGTTATCCCGCACGGAAAGATAGAGCCTCACGGGAGTAAGATGATCAGCGGTTATCCGCTTGGTCAGCACTCTGATTTTGGTGTTCACCGAAGATGTAAGAATCGTTTCCAAATTTTACGTTTTATGTCGATTGCTCCAATCAGAGCACAAAAAAAGCCCGACGGAGCAATCCGACGGGCTTTAATTTTTCTGTTTTACACAAACAAAGGCCTGATCAGGATGCTCGGAGAGATCTGTTCAGCCACCACCAGTTATTGAGGTTCTTGTTGTGCATGGCGTAAAGGTAAGTGGCGCTATCGAAATAGCAAAGGATTTTGGGAAAAGAGCAATTTTTGGGCGCGGACGCAGGTGTAGGGGAAGGTTGGAGTGCATGGTTTTCCCCGGATTACGACTCAGGCTCCGCCTGTGTCTTCATCCGGGGCTAAGGATGTTTGATCCCTCCGGGATCCAAATACAGACTCCGTAGGAGTCGAACATCCTTAGCCCCGGATGGAGGTGGAGGCATTGCCTCCGCCGCAATCCGGGGATTGTGCGCCCAGCGCACAAATAAGAGAAACGCTCCTTGCTCCAATAACTTCGCAAGTACCTGCGTCCGCGCCTGACTCTACATCCGCTCCGGCACCTCAATACCCAGCAAGCCCATTCCCTTTTGCAAGGTATTCCCCACCGCCTTACAAAGCTGTAAACGGAAGGCAATGGCTTCAGGCGACTCGGCGCTCAGGATACTGTGATCATGCCAGAACTTGTGTAGGCTCTTCGCCAGGTCGTAGCAAAACATAGCGACAAGGCTAGGGTCATAGCTCTCCGCCGCGGTCTTTACCAAACTAGGGAAAGCATAGAGTTGATTGACCAGCTCCCGCTCAGCGGGTGCCAACCCGGTATAATTCTTCGCCGGTGAAACATCCGGGTTACCCGCCTTCCGCCATACCGCTCGGGTCCGGACGTAAGCGTTTTGCACGTAAGGGCCCGTTTGCCCCTGCATATCGACAGATTCCTTAGGGTCAAACATCATTCGCTTCTGTGGCCCAACCTTAATGATGTGGAACTTCAGTGCAGACATCCCGATCTGGCGAATAATTTCGTCTTGCTCTTCCTCACTCAGCTCACTAGTCGCAGCTCTTTCCTGGCTCATCAGGCGAGCTTCATGGATAACCTCTTTCATAAGGTCGTCAGCATCCACGATGGTACCTTCCCGGCTTTTCATCCGGCCGGAGGGTAGGTCCACCATGCCGTAGCTTAGGTGATAAAGTCCATCGGCATAAGGCTCTTCCAGCCGCTTGAGTAGTTCGAAGAGTGTGGCAAAATGGTGGTTCTGCTCATCGCCTACGGTATAAATCATCCGCTTAGCGCCGAAGTCATCATACCGCAAACGGGCCGTACCCAGGTCCTGGGTGATGTAAATACTGGTTCCATCCGCCCGGACTAAGGTTTTTTCGGAAAGTTTAGCGTCGGTGAGGTCGGCAAAAATGGAGCCATCTTCCCGCTTGGCAAATACGCCTTTTTCCAGACCCAACTCAATCATGTCCTTTCCAAGTACATAGGTATTGGACTCATAGTAGCGTTTATCAAAGTAGACACCAAACTTCTGGTAGGTTTCTTCATAGCCTTCGTAAACCCAGTTGTTCATCTTTTCCCAAAGCGACCGCACATCCGCATCGCCTGCTTCCCATTTGAACAACATAGCCTTCGCGTCAGCGCCTAAGACACTATACTCGTTGAAATACTTTTTCGAATATCCTTTGAAAAAGGCTTCTGCTGACTGTCCTTCTTTACCCAGGTGAGCTAAGACATTCTTGCCTTCAGCAGTTTCCTGCCAAACCTTGTACTCCTCCTGGAACTTCTTGTCAAAAAGCACGTAGTAATTACCTACAAAATGGTCTGGTTTCGACCCCGTACTCTGGGGTGTAGCGCCTTCTCCAAACCGTTGCCAGGCCAGCATAGACTTACAAATAGCAATACCCCGATCATTGATGATTTCAACCTTTTTTACATCGTAACCAGCAGCTTCCAGCATCTGGGCAGACGACCAACCCAGCAGAATATTCCGCACGTGGCCCAGGTGCAGGGGTTTGTTAGTGTTCGGGCTACAGAATTCCACAACCACTGTCTCGCCGTTGGCGGGTGAATTACCGTAGCCTTCTTTCACCGGAGCGTCCAAAAGAAAATCCCGCCAGTAGTCATCCGCGATGACTAAATTGAGGAAGCCTTTGATCACGTTATAATCCGCAATCTCCTTCACTTGTTCTTTCAGGTAAGCACCCAATTGCTCCGCAATCTCGTCCGGTTTTTTCCGCGCCAGGCGCGTCAGCGGAAAAGTTACGACCGTAAACTCTCCCTCAAACTCACGCCTGGTGCTTTGCAGGGTGATTTCGGGAGAAGAACCATCCGCCTGGTACAGGTCGGTAATGGCGGCTTTAACACCGGCTTCGATAATTTCTGGGAGCGTTTTTTCCATAGCGGGGCAAAAGTAAGTAAATAGCTTGGCCTAAGTGCTCCTTTTTAGGGAAGACTTCAGGTAAATCAGCGACTTGGTAAAACGTTAATGCAGCTATCAAATAGTCGTAAAACCACCGATAACCGTCAAGAGGAAGAGTAGTATCCAAACGATAAAAATCAACGAGACGAAAACGATAGCCGCCAATTCGATTTGCTTCAACATATTTTCGTCAAAGAAAGGAGGCGGCGTATCGGTTGAATGAGCGTCTTCGGATACTGAACTTTTAGCGGAGGGTTCCGTGTCGACGGTGAACTCACGAAAGAAGCGTCGAATAACTTCTTCCCGGGTATCCAGCGTCAAGTCTTTATTGTAAAAAACGGGCTGTGCTGAATCCAGGAGGTTAAGATCCTGATCGAGTTCGTCAAGACCGCTGACCATAATGATCTCCTCGTCGTAAGCGAGTGGTCGAACTTGTGCAAAAGCAGCTTCGGGTTCAATTTCACCTGCGATAACCCGGTTCCTAAGATCAGAGATATAAGCTTCTAAGGCCAACTCTTCTACGTTATAGACCACTAGATTGTGGTCGCTGCAAACTTCAAAGAACTGGTCTAATTGAAACTCCCGGCCATCTCCTCTCATGGCCGAGAGAAAATGCATGGAATCCGAGGCATGTCCTTTGGCGATCATAGACTCCGCCCAATCCACCAACACATGCTTGTCCCATCGGTGTAAATAGAATTTACCGAGAGCAATCATGGCGGATTTAGAGGGATTGAAGGACATCTTGGGATATTTGATGTTATAACGTTGCGACAACTAGTCTTGGTTGCCTTTTTCATTCAAAAATGCCCAATTTTCCAGCCCGTCGTTTCGTGGATCTAAAAATTAGTCCCCGCAGAAACATTAATGACCGAAGCTTCTTCCTTAGTAAAACCCATTACGGCACTAATCGTAAAGGATCTGGACAGGGGAATCAGGTAAATACCAAATCCATAGGCTGACTTAAAGTCTCTTATTTCTTCACTTTTCTGCAAAATTTTCCCACGGTCATAAAAAGCCCTCACCCCCACTGCGAAGGGAACGACCCGGCTCTCGATCAATGCTACCGGGCTACGGAATTCGACGTTGTAAAAGAAGTAGCCATCTCCGACGAAGCGATTTCGCTGAAAGCCCCTCAGGCCATTCGCACGACCCAGACTGGGTTGTTCGTAAAAAGGTACGGTACCCTGCGTAAGCGCTAAGCCAGACCGAAAGCTCAAAGAGATGGGAAAACGGCGGGTGGAGAAGTGTATTTCCCCGGCGACTTTGCTCACACCAAAATTATTATTAAAATCACCAAAGGCCCATTTCTGACTGGCCTCTACCATTACCCCTTTGGAGGGAAGTTGCGGGTGATCCCTAAGATCAAGCAGTAACTCCGGACTCAGGTGGGCAAAGCGCAGATTCCCGTCTCCATAGTACTCCGTACCGACGTTAAGAATCGTGTTCTCCGTTTCAACCGTTTCGTTGATCTGGTAACCGGCCAGGAGATTGAAATAGCTCCTCCCGGCAAAGCGTCTTCTCAAACCACCTTCCACCGAGAAGTGCTGTAAACGAATCAAGTTAAAATCGTTGCGCACGCGATCCGGGTCAATGACGGTATTATTCCCCAGTCCGTAAAAGAAATTGAAGAAATCCGGAAAGCCAACTCTTGCTCTTACGATCAGGTCAGCCTTACCAAAAACTTCTCCAAACTCTGCAGAGGCTTTAGCAGCAGCACTACCAATTGCTCGTGCTTCAGCAGAAATACGGTACCGGGCGCTAAAGTCTCGGCGAGTAAAATTCCGACGGGTAAATTGTACCCCCAGGCCAAGCTTTGGCCCGGAAAAGCCATTGAAACCCACACTTACCAGAGGAGACACCTCATTATATTCATGTGCAGTTCGATCATAGTAATAAAGCTGATCTCGCCAATTTTGCTTGAACTTCAGGCCGCTTCCTGTCCGTAGTTTCTCGTCTCCATCATTCTCGTAAATGCTTGCTTTGATGGATTCGGTTTCTGATTCACTGGAATAAACATCCTGTCCACTGCCGCCGATAAACCGCAGCTTAATGCCGCTTTTGTTTTCACCAGCGATCGTGAACTGATCATCATCGCCTAATCCGTAAACCCTTATTTCTTTCGTTTCTTTTGGCGAAAAAATACGGTCGTATAGCACCATTCCCTCACTCTTTCCCTTAACGTCTACGGATCGTATTCGAAGGGAGCCATCCTTAAACGCCTCAGCGGTAAAGGCCTCTTCGTCATTGGTTCCGACAATGTCTACAACATTCGCATACAACTCGTAGTAGTCTTCTGCATAGTCCAGCAGATCATCTCTCCGACGCTTTAGTTTAGCAACTATTTCTTCTCCAGAAACAGCGTAAGCGGCAGCTGGCATTTGCTTCACTGCCTGCTCAATAATTTCATCCGTAAGCTCCGTCTGAATTCTCTCTGCTTCCCGCTCAAAGTCGGTTCGCTTCAGTGGACTGAGCAACAGTCGATCCATGTGGCGAGGCTGATGAGAAAGGCTGCGGATATCCGGCTTCCGGTAGCCAAAGTTTTCCAAGTTGGGTACAGCCCACGACCGAGAGGCAATCCATGGAAAAAAGCCATCCATCCTGGAGAAAGCATTGTCACGGTCGCGGGGAATGGGGCGAATATGATGAACACCGTCAATCTTATAGCTGGCCCACTTCCAGTTTTCCTCGTGCCGGCTCCAGTCTCCGATCAGCAAATCAAACAGGCGGGCTCTCAGGAACTCCCGGTTATTAACCACGACTTCCTGGTCATCAAAGCGCTCCCGAAACAACTCATAACTTTTCAGAATATCATCCGCACCGAATGTGCCCGGACGACCGCTCTTCCGCTTTTCGTCCTGAGGAAAAATCTCCAGGGTACCGAGCATATTAGCGAACTTGGGATTAAAATCTCCCAGCGTAGGACAAGCAGCCATGGAGTAAGCCTCCGGGCTAACGTGTAAGACCCCCAAAGGATCCAGCAAAGGCGCGACCACAAGACTTCCAAAGGGATGCCCGCTGGAGATTTGATCCTTAAAAGCATCCCCGATGATGGTGGGTCGAATTTGCCAATCCAGCGTTACGGATGGATCCTTATCAATGGATCGAAATATATAGGCGGTCTCATCTTCTGATCGAAGCTTGAGGGAGGTTGTCTGTCGTCCACCACCTTCCCGTAGCGGCTCAAGTCCGCCCAAAGCGGTGGTCACATTCAGCACCGGAATCTCAACCGGCGTCGTCCAGGTATCCCGATAGTGCTTACCCAGGAAGTTCCCTCCGAACTTGCTGACTTTGTATTGTTCACCAGGGATGACGAGTCGCTTGTCCGGAACATCCACTTTAAATTGGCTCATTGCTTCTTCCGTAATTCCGCAGGGGCGGAAAGCAGGGTTAATGGGCAGGGTATCTTGTACATTATCACAGGGAGCGTGATACATAATGCGCTCTACTAGCGGCCTTGCATTTTGAGCATCCAGGTATAAGTAATTGACTTCTCCGTTCTCAGAAAAAGTAATTTCTGTAAAGCCTGGCTCGCTACTAATGTGTTGGGCCGGCTTGTGTTTGGCCGCCCATCTCCCCGGACCGGAGGCTCCGGCATTCAGGATAAAATTGCGGCGATATCGAATGAGCTGCTGGCTTTTGTCTTGGGCTCCGACAAAAAGAAGTCCGTCGTAGTAACCATTGTAGTCTTTCATGGCCTTTGCCAAAGGGGCAAACCTTGCGTTGGTGAGTTCTTCCGGAGTACCGACATTTTGACGCCAGGAAAGACGGATACTACCGATTATCGGAGGGGCGAAGTGGTCCCTTGCTGGGAATTCGCCGCCGAGACGTCCCTGTGACTTAGGGGGAAAGTGCCCGGCAACAATGATGTTCCGATCCCGGTTTTCCTGAAAGGTGCTCTTCATTTCGTCTAGCACCGTGCCGGCATCAGCAAAGTCACAAGATGCCTCAGCGGGGACTGGCTTATGATATGGGTGGTTCCACCATTGCGTATTAATGGGCATTAACAGAACTCTTTCCGAAAGCTGTATGAGTTCAGGGCCCGGGCAACCGTTTTTTAGCGGCCAGATCAAATTATCAAGCAGTTGATCTTCCAGATAGTTCTCCATGGCCTTGACGCAAGCCAGGCCATTTGGACCGGACTTGTCCCAATCCCGATCACCGGGCACCAAGTAAAAATCGGTCTCCGGATTACTGCGCACCAAGTCAATGAGGGGCATCAAAGAGGCGAACACCAGATTTCCATTACCCTGTTTGCGTTTCCAGGTTGACATTTCTTCGCTACACCCATCCACAAAATCGCCGGCGAATAGCACCGTAGCGGGTGTATCCGCTTGATGAATACGCGAATCAATGGCTTCAAATAATCCAGGAACAGCATCTGCCGTATTACCCGCAACGATCAGGCGAACCTGAGCGGATAAGCTGGTTGTCAATAAAAGGCACAAAAAGGTCAGGCGGGAAGAGTGGAGCATTAGACGAGTGGCGCAGGCTTATGGGCGAGTGATAATAACGTCCCCTGGAATTCTATATTTCAGATTATAGCGCAAACATAAGCTCTTAGGTTCGTTAGCACCTTGCTTTGTTTGAACATCCCTTTGCACCTGCGGCCGCGCCAACGTCTCTAAGAGAGTGTCTAAATCACGGCCTAAACACCCGCTGGCTAAACGGGAAACTAAAGGACTTCCCTTCTACCTCCAGATTAAAAGAGAAGGTAGCAGCCTCATCGTTTCTGGGAAAAACAACTTTACCCACTGCTTTTTCACCCGGGCGTATTGTCGTAAATCGAACGGCATGGTCGAGCCAAAAGAATCGGTTTTCGGGCACTGGTATTTCGTCTGCATACGGAATAGCATTCCGGCGAAAATCATTGGCGGCCTGGGCGTTGATCACCGCAAAGGCGAGGTTTTCTGTAACGGAAAAAGCCAGCTCACTGACCAAAGAATTTCCGATGGGATCGATACCATCCAGGTCGGAATCAGATGTTATGGCTACCACGGTTCCCGCCACCAGAGCGCCGGCACCAATCCAGGCCCAGGTTCGACGTGTTTTTTCTTGCTGAATGGTCTGAATATCCATACTCAGCAGTTCCATCTCCGGGTCGATGGCCGAAGATACCGGACCAATATCCGGCACCAGCAAACAAGTCGCCGGATCAAAATTAAAGGACTCCGCCCCCTTGTTTTCTACTTCAAGGTTGAAGACAATGTAATTGGGAGAGGCATCATAGTAGCTAACGTCAACGGCTACATCAGCCTGTTCATCCACGACTATTTTTTCGCCGTAGCGATAGTGATC
>CALIGP010000426.1 GCA_938021455.1 uncultured Lewinella sp.
TAGGCGCACTAATAACACCTTCGAGGAAACGCTCACCTACGATGAGGTTGTCCAGCGGACGGCTGATCGCGTTACCGTGCTGACCGTAGAAGTTAGCGGGCATGTTAGCGATGGAGTGACCGAAATCACCACGAAGGAAAATGCTCAGATCGAAGTTTCCGTAGCTAAAGTTGTTGGCAAAACCGAGACTGAAGTCAGGCAAGCCATTACCTACGAGTACCTTATCGTTCTCATCACCGATGAATACGAACTGACCAGCAGCCTGAGAGGCAGCTACGTCGAGTTGACGAGTATAAAGACCACCGAAGTCTTCACCGATGACTACCTGAGAAACAGGGTCACCGTTCTGACCAGGCGAACCAGGCGTAGAACTCTGGAAAATCTGAACACCATCAGCACCGAAGTTAAAGTCAGGCGTTTCACCATTATCCTCCAGCTTTGTGCTGAAAGTAGAGAAATTCAAGCGGGGCTCCCAGCTGAAGCCGTCACCACCACTATCACCAATTAGGTAACCAATGGACAATTCAACACCAGTGTTGATCAGTTCAACGTTGTTGAGGTTAGCTTCTACCGTACCAAACAGGAACGGAGGGCTAGGAACCTGTACGTTAGTGATCAGATCACGAGTATTACGCGTGTAGAAGTCAAGGGTACCAGTCAGGCGGTAGTCCATGAAGGCGAAATCAAGACCAACGTTAAATTCTCCCTTTTTCTCAAATTTGAGGTTAGGGTTAGCGTTCGAGGTTGGGCCGAGGGTAGCGATGAAACCTCCATCAGAAGGTACCTGTCCTTGGGTACCGAAAGTCTGCAGGTAACCGTAGTTGCCGTTAGGCAGTGATCCGGTGATACCGTAACCAGCGCGAAGCTTCAGCTGATCCGGGCCAGCCAGATCAAGGGCGTCAACGAGGTCAGCACTAGCGGAAATGGCGGGGAAAAGGTCCCACTTGTTTTCCGGACCGTTACGACTGGTACCGTCCCGACGAAGGGAAGCAGTTACGTTGTAAGCAGAACCAATGCTCAGACGAGCACGACCGAAGAAACCGATTACGCGGTAAGCCTGCTGGTAGCTGAAAACGCTCAACTGACCACCGGCAATGTCTGCCAGAGTTCCCAGGTTGTTAAACCCGAAAGCGTCAGAAGGAAGACCACGACCAGAAGCAGAAAAGCCTTCGAAGTTGTATTCCTGCCAGGAGTAACCAGCGAGGAGTTCCAGATCGTTACCTCCGAGATCAAGGTTGTAAGTACCCGTGATTTCGAAGAGATCATTTACGTCTGTGTTGGCGAAACGGCTGGCAAAACCCTTCCGTTCCTGAGCACCCGCAGCGCCACCAATGAGGCGGTTAGTTTGGCTAGCAAAAGAGCCACTAACACCACTGGAGCGGTTACGAGAGAAGGATGCCTGAATGTTGAAATCATCCGTCACATCAAATCCAGCACGCATGCTATAAAGCGTGTTGGTTTCCTCGCGCTTAGAGTTGGAGGTCGCTGCAATGGCGAATGGGTTGTTGTAATCGAAGTTATCAATCTCGAAGAAACCACCGTAAATGGCGTTGCTGTTATCAGCTACCGCCTGCGGTACGTTATAACCCGGGTCACTCACGCGAATCGGAGCAGTAGGATTATAAGTCGTAGCGAACTTGAATACGTTAGGATTGAAGAAGTCACTGTTCTTATCCGTAGCCGTAACGTCAATAGACAACGTTAGGCGATCATTAATGGCTTTCTGCGTTACGCTCAAACGACCGTTCAGCTGGTTGAAGCCATCATCCTGGAAGCCAATACCCTGAATATCACGGTAGTTAACGGAAGCACGGTAAGTGGTTCCACCTACACCACCTGAGTAGCTAAGGTTGTGAACGTTAGAGATACCGGTACGGGTAACGGCATCAACCCAGTCAGTGTTACCACCAAAATCGTTCTGCGCTTGTACCTGAGCCGACGTAGGCAAGTCAGATCCTGGGTTCTGGGCCCGGTTAATATCCGCAGCAGAACCGATCAAGCGAAGGTATTCGCTACGGTCGGCTAATTCTGGCTGAGCAGCAATACTCTCCGCAGAAACGTAACCACGGTAGCTAAGCTCGCCTTTGCCAGACTGGCCTTTCTTCGTCGTTACAATGATTACACCAGCAGAAGCCTGAATACCGTAGATGGCAGCGGCAGAACCGTCCTTCAATACGTTAACAGACTCAATGTCGGCAGGGTCAACCGTGTTCAGGTTAGCACCAACAACACCATCAATGATGATGAGCGGGCTGGAGTTACCACCGAAGGAAGACAAACCACGAAGGCGAATGGTAGATGCACCATTAGCGTTACCACCGGGCTTAGAAATAGTCAGACCAGCCACCTTACCCTGAATCAGCTGGGTAGGATCGTTGATGTTACCGGCGTTAAAATCTTCGGCTTCGATCGTCGTTACGGCGCTCGTCACCTGTTTTTGTGTAACCGTACCGTAACCAACAACGACAACCTCGTCCAGCAGCTCACCAGAAGCGAGTTGAATGTCGAGGGTTGACTGGCCGGTTAGGGCAATGGTTTGGGTAGAATAACCCGTGTAAGAAATGGTGAGTGATTCGGCATTAGCGGGAATGTTTACGGAATACTTACCGTCAAAGTCCGTCACTGTACCGGTGGAAGTACCCGTTACCAGGATACTGGCCCCAATGAGAGGGTCGCCGTTGTCTGCGTCAGTGATTGTTCCAGACACCGTGGATTGTGCCATAAGGGCACCGGTGAACAGAGCAAACATTAGAAACAGGCAACCACGAGTGAAATGGTTGTTGAAAAGCTTCATACTACTACTTGAAGTGAATAAAAATGATGTATTGATAAAGCGGTGGCTGTGTTCCAGGGAACAGGCCAATCGCGAGTCTTAACGAGTTGAGAAAAATCGACAGGATGCCCTTGTATAGGTACATCAATCAACTGGGGTTTTTTGTATGATCGAGGAGCCGTTTAAAGTCGGCTATGCATGAACGAATAAAAACAATCGTGTGCAAAGGTGTGAAAAACGGCAGTTAACAACAAAAAAAATGAACCCTTATTCAAGTTTTTTTTAGTTGCTATGGCAATCGTTTCAACTACTTTGCGTCACTTCGCCTAACATTTCTTTAACGTTATGGTTCATGAAACGCTGCCCTGTATTTTCTCTTTATCTTGCAGCGATGTCGTTAAAAGACTTTCATCGCTTACCACAATCCTCTGCGCTGACCACCCGGTTCCGTGTGCTGATCTTATTGGCGGCGCTGACGCTGGTGCAAGGCTGGGTGGAGGGGCAAAGGCTGGACCTCAAAAGACTGGGAAAGGGTAAAACGATCCAACTCCCCTTTGAGCTTGTGAATGACTTCATTGTCATCAATGTCTTGCTGGACAATGTGATGCCGCTGAGGTTCATCATTGACACT
>CALIGP010000427.1 GCA_938021455.1 uncultured Lewinella sp.
TGGGCAAAGCTACCAAAGGCGCCTTTCTACTGAAGAACGCCACCATTGAAACCGTCACGAAGGGCTCCGTAAAGGGCGACCTACTTATCGAAGACGGTAAAATCACCAATATCGGACCGAACCTTTCCGCCGCAGGCGCGACGGAGATCGACTGTACGGGAAAATTCATCTACCCTGGCTTCATCGACGGAGGACCTCACCTCGGCTTGATTGAAGTGAGCTCGGTCTCCCTCACCCAGGACGCCCGCGAAGGCGGCGACATAAAGCCATTTCTGGAGGCGCTTACCGCCGTCAACCCCAGCTCCGTCGCCATTCCGGTAACACGGGTGAGTGGCGTAACGACTGTAATCGCCATGCCCGAGGGTGGGCTCATCCCCGGCAAGGCTGCCCTCATCAATCTGGTGGGTTACTCCCCCGATGAGATGTACGCCGGCTTCAAGGCCATGCGGATGAACTTCCCCTCATCGGCGGCCCGCGGCCGCCGCGACAACCGCTCCGAAGAGGACCGGAAGAAAGCCGAGGAAAAGACCTTCAAGAAAATCACGAAACTGTGGGACGAGACGAAGCTCTTCGCCAAAATCAAGGCCGCTAAAGCTACCGACGCCTCCATAACACAGGAATACAACCCAACGTTGGAGGGTATGATTCCAGTAGTG
Organism: uncultured Lewinella sp.; assembly: GCA_938021455.1. Classification (GTDB taxonomy): domain Bacteria; phylum Bacteroidota; class Bacteroidia; order Chitinophagales; family Saprospiraceae; genus Neolewinella. The sequence continues at coordinate 657 of CALIGP010000427.1, forward strand.
GAAGGGGAGCTTCCGCTATTCATCGAGGTGAATCGGTCAAAAGACATCCTGTCTGCGCTGAAGTGGATCAAGAAGACCGGCGTGAAGGCCGTACTCACCGGCGTTTCGGAAGGTTGGCGGGTGGCAGATTCTATCGCTGCGGCGAAGATTCCCGTCATCACCGGACCGGTGATTGGTATGCCTACTCGACAATCCGATCGTTACGACCGGCCTTACGCCAACGCTGGCCTGATGTCCAAAGCAGGTGTCACCGTCGCCATTCGCTCCAACGACACCGAGAACGTACGCGACCTGCCCTTCCACGCCGGCTTTGCTGCCGCCTACGGTATGGGCCGGGAAGAGGCGCTAAGAGCGATAACCATAGTGCCCGCTCAGATCATGGGTCTCGGTGATCGCCTTGGCTCTCTGGAAGTGGGCAAAGACGCCAACTTATTCATCTGTGACGGTGACCCGATGGAAACCAAGACACAGATTGAACAAGTCTTCATCAGTGGATGGGAAATCCCGATGAACAGCCGACACTCCTTGTTGTATGATGAGTTTTTGGATCGTAGCCCGGGGATTAAGAATTAGCACGTTTGGCAGACGAGCCAAACTCCTCTGTCGCAAGGCTCGGCCAACGAACTAGTCGTTGGCCGAGCCTTGCTTTTACACCCTATATCGCAGCTCCCGCTGAGCCGTCGAAGTATCCGTGCCATTTTTGCACTTACCTCGCCTTCAATATAGGGAGGTTAGAATTTACGATTGCTTCCGTTAGAAAACCTTTCCCCCGCCCCCTTTTGCTGCGCAGCTTCTACGCTAGTCTCTTCGAGCCCGCTCCGAGGTCCGGAGGGGAGGGGGCCCCTTCGACATTAATTATCAGCAAATTATAGTGTTTTCACTCGCTAGCGATAATCTAATTCAAAGTTGGTGAATTTAAAATTCTAACCACCTTACCTTCAACATGCGGCAGCCCCAACAGACCAACAGACCAAAAAACTAACTATCCATCTCCCAGCTATTCAGCGCCCGGTAAATTCCCCGGTACACTTTGCTGCGAATGCTCATACTCATAAACCGCTCATTCTTAGGATCAGGATGAACGCGGTTGGTTAGTAGTACGAAGACCAGGCCGTTCTCGGGGTCAACCCATACAGAGGTACCGGAAAAGCCCAGGTGGCCAAACGTTTGATTGGAAGCCCCCGCTGAGATCACCCGCCCATAGCCGCCCGCCAGGCGATCGAAGCCAAGTGCCCGGTAGTTGTACCGTCCCCGGCTCGTAAATAAGGTCACTGTTTCCGGAGTTAGCAGCTGTTCCCCTTCAAAAGTACCACCATCATTCAATAGCTGAAACAAGCGGGCCAGGTCATGGGCGTTGCCGAACAAGCCAGCGTGACCAGCTACGCCGCCCAGCAAGGCAGCGCCTTCGTCGTGGACATAGCCGCGAAGCAGTCCACCGCGCATCCAGGTGTCCACAACGGTAGGAACCACCACTTTGGACGGAACACCGCTGGCCACCGGATTAAAGGTCAGGCGGCCCAGCCGCATGGGAGCGTAAAACTCACGCTCGAGTAAGTCTTCCATGGGCTCTTCGGCTACTTCCTCTATGATAAGTTGCAGAAGGTAGTAGTTTAGGTCGCTGTAGCGATACATTAACCTTCGGGTGTAGCCGATTTTTCCGCTTAGTCCTTTCCGAACCAGACCCGGCACCTTTGTGTCTAACCAGCGATCAGGGCCAATGGCGAGTTGAAAATCGTCGCGGATGGAATCTGCCACAAACTGACGGCCAATCAATCCGTTGAGCGGAAGGTCAGACTGTAAACCAGAATGATGAGAAAGCAACTGCTCAATTTTATAGCGGCCAATCGTTCTCCGCTTGAACTCTGGCAGATAGTCTTTTACTCTCGCGTCCAGGGTAATTTTACCTTCGTCGTAGAGCTTCATGACGGCGAAAGAAGTCGCCGCCGCTTTAGTAATGGATGCCAAGTCGTATAAGTCGCCCGTATTTACCTTCTGCCGCCGGTAGGTATGGTGGCCGTAGGCTTTTTCATAGACGACCTTACCGTCTTTCATCACCAACAGTTGCGCACCTGGCATGGCGCGGTAGCGGATGCCCCGGTTAATCTGATAGTCGATGTGGTCGAATTTTTCCCGATCAATTCCCAGCATTTCGGGTAAGGCGAAGCCGCTGGTGATGGCGTCCAAACGGAAGCCTGTGCCTGCGGGAAAGACCGCCGTAGATTCGGATAAACGTCCGTCCAAAAGTTCCGCACCAAAAACAGCTTGCGCCAAGAAGGCCTCACTCTCTTTGCAGCGGAGAGGGCTATTGATCAAAGTCCACTCCTCCGGCAGTCCAGTCAGCAGCGCCGGATCACCGAAATGGATCAACGTAGTATTGCTCAAGCCCAGATGGTAAAGACCGGAGTACCAGTCGGCATTGGCGGAAGAAAGGCCAATGGGGTCATCCGCCATAATGATGGTCGGAAGATCAGGCGCGGCGGGTAAAATCTGAGCGACTAGCTCGTCGTAGGCCACTTCCTGCACGTCAGCGAACCGGCGGGCCAGATCAAGGAACCGGGCGGGCCGTTGGTCAGAGCGATATAGTACCCGAATGGCCTGGGTTCCCGTTAGGGGTAGTTTATCCACCGGATTCGTGAGCACGACCGTTTCTCGTAAGAGGCGGTTATGACGTTCCAGATCAGTGGTTACGGTCAGGCTTTCGTAGGGCCAGTTAAAATCAGTGGCCAGGGTATCGGATTCTGGAACGAGATTCAATAGCAGCCCGGTTGGCGTAACGCTAAGGCTGTCCATTTCGGTCTGGCTATAAGTCGTAGTCGAGGTATCTCCAGAAGAGAAGAGGTCGGAGAACCATTCGAAAAAATCTTCCGCCCAACTACCTGCCTGTACGGGGGAAGAAGCCAGGAGAAAGCCTGCCAATAAAAAGGTCGACAAATAAAATTTCATTCAGTTCGGGGCTAAGTCAAAAAAGAAAAAAGGCAGGTGTGTAGATAGCGTTCGACAAAGACAACGCCTTTAGTTTTGGTCATGTTGCAAAGAAAACCTTACTGTTTACGTTTCACTATTTATGTTTTACCAACAAATAGTGTATTTTGCGCTGTCGCAGGTGCAAAGATAGGTGGAAAGGCAAGCTTTGTCAATAGTTGAGCCCATTGCCTTTGTCCTCTCCCTTGCACCTGCGGCAGCGGCTCCACTGAGCTTGCCGAAGTGCCACAAAACCAATTGCATGACGAATAGCTTGTTTGCCCTGCTCCTTTTTCTGGCGTTCCTGATCGGAGCGCTGCTCAGCTGGTTGAT
>CALIGP010000428.1 GCA_938021455.1 uncultured Lewinella sp.
CCAATCATAGTGACCTCATTAGGGATGATATTGTTTCTCACCCCACCTTCGATTTTACCGACAGTGATAACGACCGGTTCTTTGGTTAAATCCATTTGCCGGGAGACGATCGTCTGCAAGCCCAAAATAATCTGGGCGGCAGCAACAACGGGGTCAACCGAAGCCCAGGGAGCAGAACCATGCGCCTGCTTTCCCTTTACGGTAATTTTGAAAGGGTTAGAAGCGGCCATCGCTCCGCCCGGCTTGTAGTTCACCTGGCCTACTGGCGTCTGAGAGTTAATATGAATCCCAAAAGCTGTTTCAATCTTGTAGTCATCAAAGATGCCTTCCTCTACAATCATTTTTGCGCCACCACCCTCTTCTTTGGGTGGGCCTTCTTCGGCCGGCTGGAAGATGAAGACGACCGTGCCGGCAATTTCTGATTTCCGTGCAGAGAGGATTTCCGCCGCGCCCATCAACATGGCCACGTGCGTATCATGCCCGCAGGCGTGCATGACGCCAACGTCTTTGCCGAGGTAAGTTGTTTTCACCTTACTAGCGTAGGGCAAGTCGACGATCTCCGTTACGGGCAATGCGTCCATATCGGCCCGCAGGGCGATGACACCTCCTGGCTTGTCTCCCTTCAGGATACCAATGACGCCCGTGTAAGCCACACCGGTACGTACTTCCATCCCCAGTGCCTTCAGGTGTTTTTCAACGTATTTCGCCGTTTCGAACTCCCGGTTACTGAGTTCCGGGTTCTCGTGCAGGTGGTGTCTCCACTCAATTACTTTGTCCTCAATATTGGCCGAAGCCTTCTTGGTGGCTTCATAGTTGACCGACTGAGCATTGACCAGGGCAGATAAGACAAAGGCCATGGAGAAGAGAAGATATTTCATGTTGGTTGGTTTTCTGGCGGAAAGATAGTGTTTGATTGTTCGTTGAGCCTTCCTTTGCCCTTTAACCAGCCTTGCACCTGCGCTCCGTCGCCCTCCTTTTCGTCGTCAGCCCAAGCGAACGAATAAAATTTAAGGGCGTTTTAAGAATCGAACTACGTCTTATCACGTTAAACGAAAAACCAACTAATCGTCGGCCCCATTCCGCTAAGCGGTCAAAGCCCGCGTAAACATTGAAGATTGCGAAGAACATTCCTTTTCTTTGCACCCATTCTAATCAAACTACAGAAATGAAACAGATTCTCATTTTAGCCCTCGTCTTTATGGTAACGGGTCTTAGCGCCCAAATGGAAACCCCTAAAAACTGGTGGGACCTGGACCGGACAGACGATAGCTTCCCCGGAGTAAGTGCCAAAAAAGCCCATGATTATCTGGCGGGCAAGACCAGTCAAAAGGTAGTCGTTGCCGTTATTGACTCTGGTGTCGACGTGGAGCACGAAGACCTGAAGGACATCGTTTGGACCAATCCAGGAGAAATAGCTGGCAATGGCATCGATGACGACAACAATGGCTACGTCGATGACATGCATGGCTGGAACTTCATCGGTGGCAAAGACGGACAGAACGTCAACTACGAAAATCTGGAAATCGTACGCCTCTACAACACTTACCATAAGAAGTACAACAACCGCAACCGGGATGGCCTTAGTAAGGCCGAGAAGGTGGAGTTTGATGCTTACACAGAGTACGGAACCATCATCGATGAAAAAGTCGAAAGCCTGGCCCCTACCTATGCGCAGTACACCGCCATTATGGATGGATTGGAAGGTGTCATTAAGGCCACCGGTAAAAAGGTAGACAACATAACCGCAGAAGACGTTGCCGCCATTGAAACTAAAGACATGGCCACTACCCAGATCAAAGGCATCATCGCCAACCAGGCAGCGCAGGGTAAATCCGTCGCCGATCTCTACGGGGAGTTAAATGGTGCACTGGACTACTTCAAGAGTCAGGTAGAATTCAACTATAACAAGGACTTTGACGCACGTAGCATTGTGGGTGACAACCCCGGTAACCTAGATGACCGCAACTACGGCAACAACGAGGTTGAAGGACCGGACGCTGGTCACGGCACGCACGTGGCGGGTATCATCGCTGCTGTACGTGACAACAACCTGGGCGTTAATGGCGTAGGCGGAGCCAACGTACAGATCATGTCCATCCGTACCGTACCCAACGGTGATGAGCGGGATAAGGACGTCGCCAACGCCATCCGTTACGCGGTTGACAATGGTGCTTCGGTCATCAACATGAGCTTCGGTAAGGGCTACAGCCCCTACAAGAAGGCCGTCGATGCCGCCATGAAGTACGCCGAAAAGAAGGATGTCATTCTCGTACACGCTGCCGGTAACGATGGCAAGATGCTCACCCTGACCAATAACTATCCGAACGATACTTACCTCGGCAAGAAGAAGACGATCAAGACCTACATTACCGTAGGTGCTTCGAGCGCTTCTTACGATGAGAGTCTGCCCGCCAGCTTCTCTAACTACAACAAGAAGATGGTTGACGTATTTGCTCCGGGCCGTGGGATTTACTCCACGACGCCAGGTGACGAGTACGAAAGCAACAGCGGCACGTCGATGGCCGCGCCAATGGTAGCGGGTATCGCTGCTTTGCTTCGCAGCTACTTCCCCGACCTGAAGGCGAAGCAAGTACGGGAAATCATTCTCGAATCAGCTATCCCCGTCAGTCTGCAGGTAACCAAGCCGGGTTCTGAAGAGACCATCAGCTTTGCTGACCTTTCTGCCACCGGTGGTTTAGCTAACGCCTATACTGCCGTAAAAATGGCAGAAATGACCAAGGGCAAAAAGAAGAAAGTAGCTAAGCGTGATGCATCATTGATGATGTACTAAACGTCATATTTCCTGAAGATCACTACAGGCTAGCGATCAACGATCAGTAATGGGCAAAAATGCCTTTGGTACTGATCGTTGATCGCTTTTTTTGTGCGCTCACCGCAGGTGCAAGGGAAAGTTGAGGAGCAGAGGTTGCACCCCCTCGATCTGTTTACCCGAAGCTTATGGTGCTTATAGCTACCGGTTTTGTTTCATCATCAGCTCCGTAGCGACTTCCGCACCAACTTTTTCGCCGTATTTACGACCGACTTCCGTTGTCTTGAGCACCAGGTCTGTTTGCTTATCTAGCATACTTTGCGTCATCGGGTCCATCTGGTAGCGTAGCAGATGATCTATTTCCGCTTCCGTAAAGGTATCCATGTAAGCCTTTTTGAATTCTGGCAGCAGGTCACTGTATCCGGTGGTTTTGACCCGTTCAAGGAAGGCGTCGAAAAAGCCAGGAGGGACTTGTGCGGCAATCGGGGAATTTTTCTGCGCTTCGATCTGTTGCTCGACGGATTTAACGAAAGCACCGGCCTGATTGGTTAGCTCTAGGAGCTTGTCCACTTTTTCTGATTTAGTACCGGTGAGGGCAACGGGCTTAGCGACGGTACAGCTGGCTAAAAGGAAGGTAATGAGGAGAAGTGGTAGGTATTTCATGATCGTGAAGGTAGGAAAAGGAAGGAACATCGAATTGGTTCAGGATGTGCCCGTTGTCACCTTACCTTTACTCCATGAACCTCCGTTCCCTCCTTCCTTTACTCTTCCTTTGCTCCTGCGCTCCGTCGCCCTCTTCTGATCAGGATCAAGAAAAAACGCTCCCCACAACTATGCAAGAAACCGCTCTTATCGACTGGCAGGGGCACCGCGGTTGCCGCGGCCTGCTACCCGAAAACACCATTCCGGCTTTCCTTCGAGCCCTTTCCTACCCCGAAGTAAAGACGTTAGAACTCGACGTCGTTATTTCAGCTGACAATCGGGTAATCGTTAGCCACGAGCCCTGGATGTCCGCTGAGATCTGTCTCGACCCCGACGGAAACAAACTTTCTGAAGCAGAGGCTGATCGGGTAAAAATCATGGCGCTAACTGCGGAAGAAATAGAGAAGTACGACTGCGGTCAACTCCCCCACCCTCGCTTCCCCCAGCAGGCCAAACGGCCTGCCACCAAACCCACCCTCGCCGCCGTATTCGCTGCCGTTGACCGTTACTGTGTTCAAAACCAACGTCCATCTCCTCGCTACAACATTGAACTGAAGTACGAGGCAGAACACGAGGGCATCTACGTTCCAAGCCGGTCTGTCTTCGTCGACCTTGTGCTCGAAGACCTCGATGCCTGGAACCACCCGGGACTCGTTACCCTACAGTGCTTTGACCCACCTACGCTAGAGGTAATTCATGAAAAACGGCCCGACATTCAACTCGCCTACCTGGATGAATTCCCTGGAGAATTAAAGAAAAAGATGGACGCCATTGGCTTCGTCCCCCCGATTTACAGCCCCTACGAAATTCACGTAGACGAAGCACTCCTGACAGAGGCCCGGGAACTAAACATGCAGGTTGTTCCCTGGACCGTTAATGACGCCTCCAGGATGAAAGAACTGCTCGACATGGGCGTTAATGGGATTATTACGGATTACCCGGACCGGATTCCGGAAGCTTTGCAGTAAGTATCGATCTTTCGACAGTAATGGTAGAATGACAACTCACCGCAGATAAAATGATCAACAAATACACCTACTTTTAGTCTTCCATTTACCCCTTCCCAACAATCAACTTCGATGCATAGCTTTCCAAGAACGTGGCTCGCTTTCTTTTCATTGGCTATCCTGAGTCTTCTCTATGTAGGTTGTAGCATGTCAAAGCCATCCCTGGAAGCGGAGCCAGAGCCCAGCCGCCGTCAAGTCACCCGACAGGCGATGCGCGCCTCTGTCTGGCGCTTTGTGTATTGCCTGCAGGACCCCGCAGAA
>CALIGP010000429.1 GCA_938021455.1 uncultured Lewinella sp.
CCATTCGTAGGTGAAGGGCTCCGCTCCATTGGTAACCGTGCTGCTGATCGTTCCGCTTGAGTCGCCGAAGCAAATCACGTTCGTCTCTTCCAGCGTAAGGAGCAGGTCGTTAACGCCGCCGCCAACCACGAAGCTGGTGTCTATCGTACAACCGCTGGCGTCGGTGATCGTAAGACCGATCGTGCCCGCAGAGAGTTCCTCAAGGTCTTCCGTCGTAGCGCCAGTGCTCCAGGCAAAGGTGAAGCCGTCGGCTCCACCGCTGACCGTCAGGTCAATCGCGCCCACCGGATCACAGCCCGCAGCGGTAATGATAGCTGAGGCAATGATTGGTTCTGGCTGAATGATCGTCGCAGAAGCCGAGACTGTACAGCCGTTAGCATCCGTGACCGTTACGGCGTAGGTGCCGGCGGGAAGGTTAGCCCGGTTGGCATCCCCATTACCGTCGTTCCATTCGTAGGCGAAGGGTGCTGCTCCCCCCATTGTCCGGCTGCTAATCGTGCCGGTTGAGTCGCCGAAGCAGACAATTTCCGTTGGTGTCAAGTCAACGCTCAAGTCATTAACCCCGCCGCCGACCGTGAAGCTGGTATCCACCGTACAGCCGCTGGCGTCGGTAATCGTCAGACCGATCGTGCCCGCAGAGAGTTCCTCAAGGTCTTCCGTCGTAGCGCCGGTGCTCCAATCAAAGGTGTAGCCTCCGGCTCCACCACTAACCGTAACATCAATCGCACCGGAGGGGTCGCAGCCCGCATCCGTAATGATGGCCGTGGCCCTTATTCGTGTAGGTTGACTGACCGTCGTGGAAGCAAACGCCGTACAGCCGTTGGCATCCGTAACCGTTACGGCGTAGGTGCCCGCAGGAATATCTTCCTGATTAGTAGTAGTAGTGCCGTCCAGCCATTCGTAGGAATAGGGTATTGCCATTCCAGAAACTGTGCTAAATACCGCACCGCTTGAGTCGCCGAAGCAGCGAAGATCCCGTGTCGCCAACTCAACCGTCAGGTCGCTGCCGCCACCAACAGTGAAGCTGGTGTCCATCATACAGCCATCAGCATCCGTAATCGAAACGCGGTAGAAACCAGCGTTGAGATTGTCCAGGTCTTCCGTCGTAGCCGCAGGAATCCAGACGTAGTTGTAGCCACCGGCTCCGCCGGTGACCGATAGGTCGATGGAACCACCTCCATTACAACCAGCATCGGTAATAATGGCTATCGGTATGATGGCAGGGGGCTCTGTAATCGTCACCTCTGCCATAGCTTCGCAGCCGTTGGCATCGGTGATCGTGACGGCGTAATCATCAGCCGAAAGGCCAGTGCGAATCGCTTCATCAGAGCCATCCAGCCAAACAAAGGTATAACCAAGTGTGCCTCCCATAGGCATAAATTCAATTGAACCATCAGCCGCACCGTTACAGCTTACTTCCGAGGTGATCGCCTCTACAGAGAAGGGGTTCTGATCCTCAATGGTATAGGTTTCAGTGAAAGTACAGCCGTTAGCATCGGTGATGGTTACCGTGTAATCGTCGGGGGCGACACCGATCAGATCTTTTGTCACTGCTCCATTACTCCAGCTAAACAGAAAAGGGGAAGTCCCACCGGAAACAATAAGAACAATTTCGCCATTAGCAGCGCAAACAGCAGGTTCAATCATTGCACCTGCGGCGAGCGCCCCTGGCTCTAATATCTCCCCTGAGACTTCATAAGTACAGTCATTAGCGTCCGTTACGACCAGCGTGTAAACACCTCCACTCTGCGAACTAATATCTTCCGTTTTGGGCCCGGAATCCCAGGCATAGCGATAAGGAGGTGTTCCACCAAAAATCATCACATCAATGCTTCCATCTTCGTCGCCGGAGCACGTCACGTCCGTTACAACCACCAGTGAGGTCATCGCTTCCGGCGCACTTAAATTGACTGACGATGAAACGGGGCAACCCCGTTCATCCGTGACCGTTACGGCATAATTTCCAGCACCGATATTTTCGATACGATCTCCGCTTGAAAAATCACTCCAGGCATAGGTCAGCTCCCCTTGCCCACCAGTCACTACAGCCCTTACAGAGCCATCTTCTCCTTCATCACAAAGAGGGTTTTCGGTAATCAACTCAATCGATATACCACCGCAATCGGCCTCATTTACCGTAGACATACACTCCTGCTCGCAGCCATTGGCGTCTACCAAAAGAACTTGATAAGTACCCGCTGCATAATTTTCCAGAACGGTAGACAGCTCGGAGGTCGTCACCATCAAAACACCATCTACAGAGATCGCAAAAGGTGCCGTGCCTCCGGTCCAGGAAAGATCAAGCATACCGTCTGCGGCCCCCAGGGTTTGTACGGCAATGCCCGGACAAGACAGCGAAATTTGAGCGGGTGCCGCAACGGTATATACTCCGATAAAGGAGCAGCCGTTGGCATCGGTAACGGTGACCGAATACAGGCCAGCGGGCAGGTCCGTCCGATCTTCCGTAGTAACGTCTTCGTTTTCCCATTCAAAAGAATAACCTGCTGTCCCACCAGTTACGGTTAAGTCAATGGCGCCGTCCGTAGCGTCGTTGCAAGAAGCATCCACAATAGACTCGGACACCAGCAATTCATTGGGAGCGGTGAGGGTTACTTCCGCCATCGCTTCACAGCCATTATCGTCCGTAACGGTGACCGCGTAAGTACCCGCCCCCAAAAGCTGAAGGTTCTGGCTAACCTCCATATTGCTCCACTGGAAGCTATAATCGGGTGTTCCTCCGGATACCGTTAGCGTGATCGCGCCATCTTCGTTTTCCGAGCAAGAAGGATTCGTAGGAACAATGTCCAGGGCGATCACCGCAGGTGCAAGGAGGGTTACCGAAGCAGTGGCCATACAGCCGTTAGCGTCGGTAACGAGGACGGTGTAAGTCCCTTCGCCCAGATTTGAAAGGTCTTCGGTGATCTCTCCGGTCTCCCAGATGAAACCATACGGAGCCGTTCCACCGGACACTTCCAGGTCAACGGCGCCATCTGAGTTTTCAGCACAACTTATGGGCGTTACCATCGTGGACGTCATCAATTCTGCTGGTTCGCTTACGATCAGCCCCTCCAAGATTAACGCGCAGTTATTGGCGTCGGTAATGGTAACGGAATATTCGTCGTCGGACAGATCCGTAATTACTGAACTTTCACCGGCTGTATTCCAGTCGTAAGTATAAGGCGCCACCCCTCCGGTAACTGTCAACTCAATCCGACCATCTTCCGCTCCGGCACAGCTAACGTTCGTAATTTCTTCCGTTGCCATTAGCGCTGGAGGCTCCGTGATCACAAAACTCATTTGCTCTACACAATCATTTCGATCTGTGACCGTAACGGCATACGTACCCGCTTCCAGGCCGGAGACATCCTCCATAAAGGTGTTATTACTCCATTCGAAAAAATAGTTAGCCGTACCGCCTGATATGGTTAGGTCGATGGCACCGGTAGCTTCGCCGTTGCAGAGAACGTCGGTTATTTCGACGTTTAAAGTTAAAGTAGCGGGCTCGCC
>CALIGP010000430.1 GCA_938021455.1 uncultured Lewinella sp.
AAGGTCGCACCACCGTCAGTACTGACGGCCGCGAAGGTGTTCATCACGTAGACGCGGTCTACGTCTACCGGATCAGCGATCACCTCCTGATAGTAGTTACCACTGGAGCTGTATTTGCTCCTTTTCTCCCAGCTTTCTCCCCGGTCGGTGGAGCGGTAGAAACCGCCTTTCCCCGTTTGTGCTTCGACGACGGCGTAAACGACGTCCGGATTGACCGGTGAAACATCGAGGCCGATGCGGCCTACGTCTCCTCCCGGCATACCTTTCATGACTTTACGGAAGTTGGCTCCGCCGTCAGTGGATTTATAGACGGCCGACTCCGGTCCGCCACTGATGTAAGTGAATACGTGCCGACGACGCTGGTGAGCCACGGCGTAGAGCAGATCCGGGTCGCGCGGATCGAGGTGTACCTCGTGGATGCCCGTATGGATGCTGATGTCAAGGATCTTCTCCCAGTTCTCTCCGCCGTCGGTGGTTTTGTAGAGGCCGCGGTCGCCGCCGGCGCTCCAGACCGGGCCGGTGGCCGCTACGTAGACCACGTCGCTGTCCCGTGGGTCAACGGCAATCATACCGATGTGCTCGGAATTTTTCAGCCCCATGTGCTTCCAGCTCTTTCCGCCGTCAACGGATTTATAGACGCCGTCGCCGTAGGCTACGCTTCGCTGGTTGTTATTCTCTCCGGTACCGACCCAGACGACGTTATGGTTGTTCGGGTCCATCTCCACCACGCCAATGGAATAAGAACCCTGACGGTCGAAAACAGGCTTAAAATTGAGGCCTTTGTTGGTTGTTTTCCAGACACCGCCGGCGGCGGTAGCGACGTAAAACTCGCTGGGATTATCCGGATTGACGGCAAAATCAGCAATCCGGCCAGAGGTGAAAGCCGGACCGATGGAGCGGAAAGACAAGCTGTTCCAGGCCGCTTCGTAACGGGCGTCTTTGTCTTCCTCTTTGTCTTTCTCCTGAGCAGCAAGACTAATAGACAATAGAAGAAGCAGGAATAAGGTGGTGGTACGTAGCACGTGAATGGGTTTGTGAGTTAGGATGGGTAAGATACGTTGAAAGCGGCTTTTGAGGGTGTGGGCACGGGTCGTTGGCGTTTATGTTGAGCGAAGCCAAAGTACGGGTGTAAAGTGAGGGAGGAGAGAGCAGAGGCTTTACCCTTTCTTCCCTGACATCTTGCCGAAGTGCTGAACCTCGTTTGGTAATCAGAGTCATAATCGCCTACCAGGCAAGGACGTTTTTTCATCAATCAACTATAGCAACATAGTTGCAATAACAAAAATACACGTATATTTGCAATAGTGTTGCACTTGCTCTACACTGAAGTGATTCCTCAAAATGAAGTAAGAATTTTAGTTTTTAAGTACATTGATAAATGAAGGAGGCCACCCAGATTTAGCGGGTGAGCCTCTTTCCTTTGCTCCTTTGGGCTTCCACTCTGCACCTGCGGCAGCGCCTGCCCTTACGCAGTTCAGGTGATGCGTTTGCCCTCTCCAAGTCAGCAAAAGAAAAAGCAATAAGTAAGATGAATAATACCCGATTCCTAAAGATTAGCCTCCGATCAAACTATTCAGATCTACTGGGAGCCGCCGCTAGCGGCATGTGCGTCGTTCACTGTGCCGTAACACCATTACTATTTGCCGCCAAACCGATATTAAAACACGCTGCTGGCGAGCACGTCCAAACTCATGGCAGTACGCTGTGGGGAGCCTTTGATTACATCTTTCTTCTGTTAAGTTTCCTGGCCGTTTACTATTCCACCCGCCACACTAATCATCGCAGCTTAAAATGGGTGCTGTGGGTAAGCTGGGGCGTTTTCGCCGTTGGTATACTCTTCGAAGCTTTTCACCTATCCTACGGCCACTGGCTGATGTATGGTGGATCCATTGCATTAGTGGTAGGGCATTGGGTGAATTACTGGCATTGCCAGGCTTCCGGTGGTAATGAATGTCAATAATTTTCGCAGCTCCTCCACACCAGATAAATTTGCCGCCGTTTATCCACTACAGTACGAACTTGTTTAGAATTCCATAATCTGATCAAGTACAACCTAAGCACCTAAACTATTTCGGTTTAGGTGCTTTTTTAGTAGTACGCAAATCGATACCATGCCCAGACGGAAGACAAAGTCCCAAACTGCCATCTTAGACTTACTGCAAAAGGAGCCTAATGCCCTGAGCCACGACGGCATTACGGCCAAGTTGGAGAAGGGAATGGACCGGGTAACCATTTACCGCATCCTCAACCGCTTCGTCGAAGATGGTCTGGCTCACCGCATCGTAGCCGACGACGGGCGGCAATATTTCGCCAGTTGCCAAACGGGCTGTAGTCACGACCACACCGCCCACGGCCACCTTCACTTCCGCTGCGTTGTGTGTGACAAGGTAGAATGTGTCCCCGGTGAAGTAGACTATCGTTTACCCACCGGCTACCGAGTAGACAATAGCAACATCATTCTTTCGGGCAGTTGTAAGGCTTGTGGTGAGGGGTAGAGACACTCGCCCCTCACCACACTTACCTTTCTACTGTAATTGAAACTTAACCGGCAGGTTAAACCGCACCCGGACTTTTCGCCCGGCCTGCATCCCCGGCTGGAAGAGGCGTCCTTCCTTAGTGATGGCATTGACGGCTTTCAGCGCCGCTTCGGTGCAACCTGCTCCAACTTTGCGGGCGGGCACGACGTCGCTGATGGTACCGTCTTTCTCTACGGTAAACTGGATGACGACGGTGCCTTCCACTCCGTTTTCCCGCGCCATTGAGGGGTATTGAACCCGGGACTGGACGAAGCCCAGTAGCTGACGGTCAGAACATGACTTACGGTCGGCCGATGGCAGGTCAAAACATTCTTCTCCGAAGAGTGGCATTTGCTCGGCGAAGGTGACAAATTCGGTGTATTCGTCAGCCGGTGGCGGCGGAGGGGGT
>CALIGP010000431.1 GCA_938021455.1 uncultured Lewinella sp.
ATACGAGCTACAAGCACCAAAGCAAGGGCTACTCGTCATTGGGGCAGAAGGCCCAGGGGTAAGTGAGGCGGCGCGGACGCAGGTGCAAAGATGGTTAACCATTCCGCCCGCTCCGGGGCGCCAGGCGGAGAGCTTAAACGCCGCCGTTGCGGCGGGGATTCTCTGTGGTGGGCTTAGGTTTGGGAAATAAACCCAGGCCTCCATTGAAACTAATGGCTGGTGATTAGTTTACCCTATAGACCCATTTATCTGCTGACCAATAATTTAATCCTACATGTCTCTTTACAACGAAATTCAAGAATGCCTCGCCTTCATCCAAAAAAGGTCCACGACCAAGCCTAAGCTCGGTATCATTCTTGGCACGGGCCTGGGCTCCGTCGCTGACGATATCGTTGTAGAGCGGGAATTCATCTACGGCCTTTTGCCTTACTTCTGTACGTCTACCGTAGACTCTCACCGAGGAAAGCTCATCTTGGGCACACTGCACGGCGTGCCGGTAGTCGCCATGGCCGGCCGCTTACATTATTACGAGGGATACAGCATGCAGCAGTTGGCCTTCCCCGTCCGGGTACTCGCGGCTTTAGGCATTGAGCACCTCATTATCTCTAATGCCTCCGGTAGTGTAAATGCAGACATCGAAGCGGGCGACCTCATCTTCCTCCGTGATCACATCAACATGCAGCCGGAAAATCCGCTGCGGGGTGCTAATGACGAACGCCTGGGCCCACGCTTCCCAGACATGCTAAACGCTTACGACCGGAAGCTCAATGCCTGGGCCATCGAGCGGGCGGCAGATCACGGTCTCAAGGGCCATGAAGGCGTTTACCTCGCCCTTCCCGGCCCTAACTTGGAAACCCCCGCAGAGTATAAAATGGCCAATATCATCGGTGCAGACTGCATTGGCATGAGTACCGTACCAGAAGTTCTGGTAGCCCGTCACGCCGGCCTTCCTGTATTCGTTATCTCCGTCGTTTCTAACAAATGCTTTCCCATTGCAGAGATACAGCCTACGACGGTAGAAGACGTGATTGAAACGGTCAAAACCGTCGAAGGAAAGTTGCGCAAACTAATGAACGAGGTGGTACAGAAGCTAGGCTAATTTTGCCTGCTGAATAATTGGGCTCATTCGTTAACGAGCGACATAAATACCGAAGCGGTAACGGACATTGTCCGGTACCGCTTCGATAAAAGGACGTCTGTAAAAGCTATTATTCCTTCAACAGCTTCTCTGTGTCTTCGTAAGGAACGCCCATTTCCTTGGCCAGGGCAATGGCTTTCTCAGCGGTTTCTACCGCTTTAGCCCGATTACCGTTCTTGTTGTAAAGCCAGGCCAGGGTGTCGAGGTTAGCATACCCTTCGTCCAGTTCAACCGACTTCATGGCCCAAGTCAGTGCCACTTTAAGGGCATCAGGGTCTTCGCTATTCTCAAAAACATTCCAGGCGGCGGAGTTGAGTTCATTAGAATCTTCGCTGGGGTAAGCTTTAAAGTAAGCTAAGGCCGCAGGCACGTAAGCTTCCATATTCCGGCTTTGCTCAGCGTGCAACATACCGTAGTGCGCCATCAGGCGATCTTTGATTGGTGCGGCCCACTTAATGTAAGTAGCTTCCATTTTCTCTGCCGGGGGCAGGGCACGCGCTCCGGCTTCTTTCATGTACTTCGTGATGAGTGCGCGTTGCATGGTCATTACGAATTGACCCGCACCGCCGGCCTCCATGGCTTCGTCGGCGTGCTCTACGAGGTAGATCATTCTCTTATCTCCAGGCTCGCCGGGGTTAGCGAGTAGCATGGTCATAATTTCTGGGCTAGACCAATCCTCCTGGGTGTCCAGGTAGGTGGAGATCACTTCGCCGGCACGCTCTTGCTCGTAGACATCCGTCAGCGTTTGAGCGTACATTTTCACGAATTCAGGATTTCGCTCACCGCCACTGTAGCGCTTGTTGAGGGCGCCCAGGTTATCGGGGCTCACCGCAACGTCCGCCAATGCCAGGAATTGCTCCTGCGGGATGTAACCAAGTCCTTTGTGAACGATGTCGCCGTCACCATCCACGAAGAGGTAGGTAGGGTAAGCGGCCACGTTATAGCGCTTAGCCAACGCAGGGCCTTCCCCCTTTTCCATATCGAATTTGGCGTTAATGAAACGCTCGTTGTAGACTTCTCCAACTTCGGGCAGGGGAAAAACCTTGGCGGCCATCATTTTGCAGGGGCCACACCATGTGGTGTAGGCGTCGATAAAAATTACCTTGTCTTCAGCTTTGGCCTGAGCGAGGAGTTCTTCAAAAGGTTTCTCCACGAATTCCATTCCGTCTCCCTTTTCCTGGGCGGATAAAGAGAAGGCAAACAAGAAGAGTAGTAAGTAGAAGGAGTACTTCATAATGTAGGTTAGTAGTAGTTGTGTGCCGAAAGTAAGGGGTTTTCCGGCCGTTGCTCCTAAAACGGGGACATCTTTAAGATAATTGTAAGGGTCACGATAGCTTAAACAGCGGAAAAGCAGATGCGGTTAGTCTGATTGCTGAGAAAAATCGAAGTATTAGATGCGACGCTTCTTTGCCTTCTAAGCTCCCCTTTGCACCTGCGCACCGTCGCCCTCCAAAACAAAAATGGGCCACCTTCCTGAAGGAAGGCAGCCCATGTTTTACGAATCAGAAAATATTAGTTATACCCAACGTTCTGGTCCTCTTGATTGATGTTCGGGTTAGTGATCAACTCCTGGAGCGGAATGGGGAAGAGAAGGTCTTTTTCACTGAAGCAAGACTTAAAGTCAGCCATGTTGATCAGCCCTGCCTCATGCCAGCGCTTGAGGTCACGTCCTCTTACTTGTTCTGAAGCCAGTTCCACCTCTCGTTCGTGCATAACGGCCATGATGACCTCTGATTGAGATCCATTGGGAATGCGGCTGTCTTCAATGTTTGGAATACCGACGCGGTCACGCACTTGATTGACGTAGCCTCGTGCAGCGTCCAGATTACCATCACGAGCCTCAATTTCTGCCAATAAAAGCAGAATATCCGCATAGCGCTGAATGACATGGTTGGTCGTTGTCGTATAGTAGCCACCAGGATTACGTGCGTAGTAGACACAATACTTATACCAGTTCACGAATACTTCCGTCCCGTGATAATCTACCATTGGGCCATTAGCGTTGATGGAGAGCGTCTCCGTACCGTTAGCGTAGCTATCTCCTTCAAAAATCACGGTCTGCGCCAGGCGAGGGTCGGTAAAAGCATCCCCATTGATTTCATTCTCGAAAGCATTGATGATGTTGGAAGAGGGTGTAACGTTACGCCATGCCGGGCCATATTCCTGAGCACGGACGGACTTAGCGTTCGTACCGTCACCAGAACCAGCGTTCCAGTTGTAATCACCAATCGGGGCGTACACGACCTCAAACAGGCTTTCTCCGGTGAAATCATTCTCCTCCGTGAAGCTGTCAAAAAAGTTTTCGTTCAGGCTGTACTGATTAGAATTCACCACGGCCATTGCCGCTGTTTTGGCTGCCGGTAGGTTGTTGGACTGCATAAAGCTACGGGCCAGTATGCCAAAGGCAGCACCGCGGGTAGTACGGCCAAGGTTATCTCCATCGCGGGAGTCAGGCAGATTATCAGCAGCGAACTGCAAGTCAGCCTGTGCCTGAGCAAACACCTCCGAACGAGGGCTACGCGGCAAAGAAGACTCTGGGTTCGATACGCGTTGCAGGTAAATAGGAGCTCCTCCATAGAGCGTAGCCAATTCGTTGTAAGCCCATCCGCGCAGAAAGCGAACTTCGCCAAGCAAACTGTTCTTGATGGATTCGTCAACGGTAGTATTTCCTTCGATCCCCTCGATGGCGGTGTTTGCCCGATGAATCATCAAGTATAGTGTGCTCCACATGCCGCCAATCTCGCCAGCCGTTGGGGTCTGCTGGCAGTTATTGACCTGTTGGCCAACGGGAAACAAAGCAGACGTTCCCGCGTGGGCATCGTCACTAAGGTCGTGAAGAAACCAGTAAAGACGGCCAACCAGATTACCCGAACGCAGCGGCGCATAAACGGATAGCACGGTGGATTCAAGCTGACCTTCTGTTTCGAAGAAGCTTTCAGGAACGACCCGGTTGGGGTCAAGTTGGACAAGATCGTCTTCGTTACAGCCATAAGCCACAACGAATACTATTGCTAGTAATAATATTAATCTCTGTTTCATGATCGAGATATTGAATTTGATGAGTTAAAAAATGCACAATCGCTTAGCTAACAACAAGATACCAACTCCATGGCTCCTTGTTGTTAGCTGGATTGTTGCCTGTACGTTAGAATCCGACTTGAGCGCCGAATAGGAATGATTTTGCTTGCGGGTAGACACCATTGTCGAAACCAGTAGCAGAAAGACCGCCAGCAATTTCAGGGTCGAGGCCGGAATAGCCCGTAAGCGTTAGTAAGTTTTGGCCCGTGACGAAGAGTCTCAGACTGGAAAGGCCGCTATTGGCCCCGAAGTCAAAGTTGTAACCGATGGTTAAGTTTTTCACCCGCAAATAGGAGCCATCTTCCAGGAAGCGATCAGAGACTCGGCGGTTATTGTTCGGGTCATTGAGAGCGATCCGTGGAATATCCGTACTCGTGTTCTGCGGTGTCCAGGCATCAAGGACTCCCGTGCCAACATTAAACAGACGATTCGTCTGAGACAGTAAGGATGCCATACCGTTGTAAACGTCGTTCCCCTGGGTCCCCTGGAAGAAGAGACTGAAATCGAACTTGCGATAAGTACCGCTGAAGTTGACACCGTAGGTAAAGTCTGGCAGGTAGCTTCCCAAGATGGAGCGATCGTCGGCGGTGATCAAACCATCGCCATTAAGATCGACGAATTTGACGTCACCAGGAGAGGTGTCTTCCACCTGATAGAAATTACCATCACCGGCTGCAGCGTTTAGAGCGTCGATTTCCGCCTGATCCTGGAACAAACCATCCGTCTGGAAGCCATAGAAGCTAAAGATGGGATCACCAACACGAGTGATGGTGGAGTTAAAGTCGCCGGTATAAGCAGGTTGGTTATTCCTCAACAGTACATCGTCTTCGCTTGACAGGCGAAGTACCTCATTGGTGTTGTTACTCAGGTTAGCTTTGACGGACCACTGGAAGTCCCCCGTCCGTGGGCTCACGTATTCTGCCTGAAATTCAATACCCGAATTGCTCATAGCACCTACGTTCTGCAAGGTCGAACCTACACCTACCGACGGTGGAAGCTGGACACTAAGAATGAGGTTATCGACCTCCCGGTTGTAGTACTCTGCACTGAAATTGAGTCGATTATTCAGGAAGCCGACATCTACACCAACGTTCAACATATCCGTTAGCTCCCAACGAAGCTGGTCGTTGGCCAATTGATTAATGAAGGTTCCGATGGGCTGTGCTCCCGTACCGAATACCGGACCAAAACTGGAGTTGATCGGTGCCTGAAAGCTAAAGGGTCCAAGACCGATCGACCCCGTACGACCGTAACTAGCTCTCGCTTTAAGAAAGCTAACGGCAGTATTCTGCAAGAAGGGTTCTTCGCTAATATTCCAGCTAACGGCAGCAGCGGGAAAATTCTCGAATTGATTACCAGGTGCAAAGATCGAAGAACCATCCCGGCGGAAACTGAGCGTTGCGTAATACTTCCCCTTGAAGCCATAAGTAGCCCTACCGACAAAGGATTGAAGGACAGTAGTACTGAGACTGCTATTAGCCGTTGGGTTAGTTCCACCCGCAATGACGTTAATCGAGTTCGTCGACTGCTCAGCAGAGGCAGAAACTGAATTATTGTAACTCTCCTGAACCTCTGCAACTACGGTAGCATCAATGCTGTGATCACCCAGAATGTTTTTATAGATTAGCGGCCCATTATAAAGCGGACTATAATTATTACTACGGTTAGAGTTGATCTGATTCGTGACACTAGGAACCGTAGACTGATAGATCGGATTAAAACTATCCCCACTAAATTGCTGATAGTTCGCTCCGTAAAGCGCCCGAGCCGTTAAGCCTTTAAACAAGTCGTATTCCAAATAGACCGTTCCCAGCGTCTTAAATACGCGGTTAACGTTGGTCAACAGATTAGCGGCCAGTACGGGGTTACCGGGGTCAGCACTATCCAGGCTTTGATCCGCTCCAGAAAACCCCCCGATGTTATCATTGTCGAAAATGGGCTGGTAGGGGATGGATTGAACCGCTTGTAATAACTGTGTTCTACCACCCAACTGGCTTTCCAGGAAGCGCTCATCACGGACAAGGAGTAGTTTCTGTCCGAAACGAAATTTGTCGCTGCTCCCAATTTTATGTTCTGAGTTAATGCGGAAGTTATACCGATCATACGGAGCGCCAATCATCACACCTTCTTGCTTCAGGTACCCCAGGGAAGCAAACACTTTGGAACGATCACTTCCTCCGGCAAGACTCAGGTGATTTTGCGTCAAAAAACCATCCTGGAAAATAGCATCCTGCCAGTCCGTATTCGTATTCCGGAAAGATTGCCCACTACCATCATTAACCGTAGCGCTCAGATCACGGGCCAGCGGCATCCCGGAAAGGGTTTCCGCATAGTTGATGTATTGCTCGGTGTTGAGCAGGTCAAAACGTCTGTTCTGGGTTTGAATTCCCACCGTGGAGCTTAACGAAAGCTTCAGGTCCTGATTGTAGCCTCCCTGCTTAGTTTCAATAAGGATGACGCCATTCGAGGCGCGGGAACCATAAATGGCGGTTGCCGAAGCATCTTTTAGCACGGTAAAGGACTCAACGTCCCGGCTATCAAATTGATTCAAGCCACCAGCACCGGGCACACCGTCAACAACATAAAGCGGACCGGAACCAAAGCTGATGGAGCCAATGCCCCTAACCTGAATGATGGGTGCTTGCCCGGGAGCACCACCACCGGTTACCTGTACACCTGCCAGGCGGCCCTGAACGGCTTCCCCAAGATTAGCAACGGTGAGTGCACTTACCTCTTTGGCCCCAATAGAACTTACCGCTCCGGTGATGGATTCTTTGGTCGTACTCCCATAACCAATAACAAGGACCTCGCCAAGCACATTATCGTCGCTTAGTAAAACTACGTTGATGCTCGACTTACCCGCAACGGCAATCTCTTGTGCCTCAAAGCCAAGGTAAGAGAAACGCAGCGTAGCATCCGATGGAGCATTGATGGAATAGTTACCATCCAAGTCAGTAACCGTACCGGAGCTGGTACCAACAACGGTGATGTTTACCCCGGGAAGGCCGATGCCATCCTGGTCAGCAACTGTTCCGGATAGCTGGGCCAAAGCAGTTGCAGTAAAGAAGAGCAGCAGAGAAAGTGTGCCCCCAAGTTTTAAAAATAGTTTTCGCATAATCTAGTTAGTGTTTAGGTAGATAGAATCTGTATAATCACCTGAGGTGAGGACCAGAGAAATACAGAAAAGGCAGTTGAATTAATACAAGTATGGTAGCCCGGGCCAACGGGCATCGGAGCCTAATGGCTCTTTACGGTATGGAGGTGGGACAAACGTTTCTCCCTCGGTACGGTGTTGCACAGCCAGGAGAATATGGCCTGGGTGCTGGCTTGATTTTGCAGATCAGTTGGAGAATTCCAACACCCTAAAGATAACGATTTTACTTTTTGTATACAAATCATAAAATAAATTTCTTTTAGGGCGCGTACGCTGGTGCAAAAATTAGGTTAACGGAGCACTGTTGTTGTAAACGCCGGCAAAAGCCTGCACTGAAAACTTTCCTTGCAGCGGTACATTCGGCAGGCTACACAACCACGTCCGCGCCACTACTTTTTCAACAAAAAAGAATGACTTCCTGATTTTCTAACTATTTTCGTCTCCTGCTGCTAATTTTCCCGAAAAGATGAACTACTACCGGGAAAATTGCCTTTGCAGAGTGAATACCCGCCAACCGTCCAAAAGACTACTCCTTGTCCAAGAATTCTGATCTCTCCGCCGCCGATCTCCGCACCTCGATTTTCATCAAGGGCGCAGCGGCAAACAACCTGAAAAGCGTAGACCTTGTCATCCCGAAGAATCAACTCGTGGTAGTGACCGGTGTCAGCGGTAGCGGAAAGTCGAGCATCACGATGGACACTCTTTTTGCCGAAGGCCAGCGCCGCTACGTTGAGTCGCTAAGCAGCTACGCCCGCCAGTTCCTGATGCGGATGAAAAAGCCCGAAGTAGATTACATTCGCGGCATCTGCCCGGCCATTGCCATCGAGCAAAAAACAACGACGGCCAACGCCCGCTCTACGGTGGGCACTCTCACGGAGATTTATGACTTCTTCCGACTGCTCTACGCCCGAGCCGGGCGAACCTTCAGCCCCGTCAGCGGCAAGGAGGTAAAACGTCACCGGGTAACCGACGTCGTTGACCACATTCTGGACATGGACGAAGGTGCCCGCGTCCACCTCTACGCTCCCCTCCCCCGCGAATATGACGACAGGACCCTACGCCGGGAGCTAGAACTCCTCGTGCAAAAAGGCTACACCCGCGTGATGGCCGACGACGAAGTGAAGCAGATCGAAGACATTCTGGAAGAGAATCTCC
>CALIGP010000432.1 GCA_938021455.1 uncultured Lewinella sp.
TATGAGTACGACATGACCGGTGCCTTCCAGAACTTTGAGAATGATGCTTGCCCTGACGCCATGACCAACCCTTGTGACGTAAACTTGGAGGCCATTAAGGAGATGCTCATCTACGTCAACGGTGGTACCGGACAGTTTGCCGGCACCATCGATATTGACTGGATCAGCTTCGGCGTAAGCCTGGATGGCGCTGGCCCCGAAGCGCTCCTGATGTATGAGGACGAGTTCGATGACGGCCTGATCAACTGGACAGGTGGAAGCGCAGGACTGGAAATTTCCGAAACAGACGGCTCTTTCTTCATTACTGGTGATGGCACCTCCGGACAGTTCGGAACGGTTACTTATGACTTCCAGGAAGCGACTGATGATCAGGACACCGCCTACGTTCAGCGGACGGTTGATTTTTCCCCAGAAGCAGGCCAGGGTAAAGTTTTCATCCGCGCCCGCACAAATGGAGAAGCTCATCCCATGAGAATTGACTTATTAGACACCGCTGGGCTAGCCACCAACCTCGTTGGCCTGACTAAACGTATTACCAACGAGTGGAGCATCATCACGTACGACTTCACCGGCAATTACGGTGACGCTGGTTACGGTGGTGCCGAAGGATGTACTCCTGAAGCCCCTTGCTTTATTGACGAAACTCAGGTCGCTTCCCTTTTCTTTTATGTCCGCCCCGGTGAAGGCCTCTTTGACGGTCAGATCGAAATTGACTGGGTTAGTGTCGGTCAGCCACTCGAGGAGCAGATGGAAACCGCCGTTGGTGTAGTAAACTACAGCGACACCCTGGTAGGAGCTGGTGAGTTCTTTAGTGGAGCTCCCGGTGGAATCACTTATAACGTGTCCGATGAAGGTTTCTTCACCATGTCTGGTGACGGCTCCTCTCCTACTTACCAGCAGATTCGTTACCAGCTTCGGGACGATGAAGGCAACGGCAACAAAGCCGACGCAGCGGGTTCTGGCGATAAGCTCTACGTCCGCGCCCGAATTCGGAATGCAGACATGGCTAATCTGCGTATCGACGTAGTGGATGAAGCAGGCTTTGAGAGCACCAATGCTGGTGCAGCTAATGTCATTGCAGGCGAAGCATTCGCTACTTACGAGTTTGATTACGCCGGCCGTTATGAAGACGGTGGTTACGGAGGAACCAGTTGTTCGGAAGCAGCCGCCCCATGTGCCGTTGACGCTCAGCGTATCACCCAGCTTGTTTTCTACCCCGCTCCGGACAATGGGATGTTCGCTGGTGACATCGACGTCAACTGGGTGAGCTTCGGTCAGGAGATCAGCGTTAATGTGAACAACTTCGCCGAACTCGACAAGCTAATGGTCTATCCGAACCCCGCCACGGATGAGCTCGGTGTAGAGTACAACTTGCCCGCCAGCAGTCAGGTAAGCGTTAGCCTCTTCGACGGCCTTGGCCGCCGGGTGATGGTCCGCGACTTTGGCCAGCGCGCCGCTGGAAATAACTTCAACCGCCTCGACGTGCGTGAGCTACCAACCGGCACTTACCACCTTCAGGTAACGGTTAACGGACAACCCGTCCGCGCCCAGACCGTATTGAAGCGGTAAATTACTTATCTCGAAACGAACGTTAACCGCTCGCGGCTAGCGTTCGTTTCGTATTTTAAGTTAGTGATTTGAAATCAGCATTTCGGCTTTTAAGGGCTGGGATGCTGATTTTTTTTGCCGTGTAGTGTAGTTTCCCTTGCCTCTGTTAAAGATCGGATCAGTATTTCCTTAGCCCCCCTTATTTGCTACCCCTTAAAGAAAACAGCATCCTCCGAAACGATTTTCTTATCGCCTTCATATACATTTAGTATCGCGGGAGGAGAATCATTTGCCCCTAAACGGATGATGAAAACTTCATAACGGTATTTCCCGTTCTTGAATTCGTAACGGGAATTACCTCCGCTTCCTTCATAGTGCTTCTGCCCCTCTTTCAGAATAAGATCGGGCTCTTCTTTTGTGTCTTTATTAATTGACCAGGCCGTGTACCGGTAATTATAACTACCAAGGTTGTCAATTCTAACCTGATAGCTTTTAGTCTTCAGTTCCAGAATGGCCTTCTCGTATACTCTCACACTTTCGTGTAAGTCAAGATTTTGGCCGATCATTATTTCAGCGATTTGTGCCTTCTCTGCTTCTGATTGATGATTGACGGCAAAAAGACTGCCGCTGAAATCGAGCCATAGTTTACCACGGTTAAACATAATGCCCTTCGCCCCCACCGATTCCCAATCTTTCACGGGGTCAGAACTAACAATCATTTGCCGAAAGTCTGCGTCGAGAATTTCGTCGTACCGGTTCAGGAAATCCTGCTTATCTGCAACCGGAAGGAGTGGGTGTGTCCTGGGCAAGGGGTACAGCACCTTCCCACTAAGTTTTTTCCTGTCGTCATTTTTGACGAGGCTGACAAATTGTTCTACGAGTGTTAGCTCATCGTAGGATGCGGAGTTATTATCATTTTTCACCAGCTTGGGAGAGCAACTGGTGAATACCAGAAGTGGTATAAATAGTAGGTAGTTCTTCATAAAGCAACAGTCTTTTAGTGAAGATAAGAAACTACTTAGGTTGGTAGCTTCGATTACTATTGTCATACTTGTCAGAAATTCGCCAAGGCGAATCAATGACGGTTTCCATCCAGTAAAACACGCAACTATAGTAGACTCGGTTACTACAGGTGATTTTTGAAATTTTCGGTGAATGACCAGGCTTATTACCTAAAACCCGGGCCTGTAGTAACCGAGCCTTCGCTTCGGTGAAGTATTGTCTCAAGAATTTTCACTTCTAGTGGCCGAGGGTACTATAAAGAATCATTTCAATAGAGGTTTGTTTTCTCATCCTCCTCGATCAATTGATCTAGCTTTTCGTGCTCCATATCGAGTTTTCCATGCTCCACCAGAATCTTGCCAAGAGAAGGGATTGGACGAAGATCTTGCTTCGCCTCCGAATTATCCCAGAGTTTAGATCTAATGATACATTTAGCACAATGCATGAACACTTCAGATACTTCAACGATTATTGCAAATGAAGGCTCCTTTCCTTTATGAGCCAATAATTGTAAAACATTCTCTTCTATCACTACACTGGCTTTCCCATTTATCCGTAAGGTTTCTTTTATCCCAGGAATTAAAAATATCAGTCCGATATTCGGGTTCTGAATAATATTTCTGAGGGTATCGGCTTTGCGGTTACCCGGTCTATCCGGAATGGCTAGTGTCTTACTATCTAGAATTTTCACGAAGCCGGGAGGATCTCCTTTTGGGGATACGTCCAAATTTCTATCAGCATCGGCGGTAGCTATGGTAATAAAAGGTGATTTTTCAATGAAGGCCCGACAAATTTCATCAACATGATCAATAGTTTTGCGCAAAACAACTTCATTAGGGTGTCCCATAATATCACGAAGCTCCTCTATGGTATTGATAGTCTTCTCGTGGGTAAATTTCATAGTAGAATAATTTATTATTAATGGCTAGGCTATTGGTTAAGGTCGGGAAGTGAAATCAGGATATCAGGTTGGTATTCCTTACCGCACCACCACTACCGTTCGGAATACTTCTTTCCGTGTCGTCGCTGAAATCAGGTAACTACCGGCGGGCAAATTCCCCAGGTTCAACTGCAATGTATTGAAGGTTTGCAGCACTTCTCGGCCATGCAAATCAATGACTGATACAAACTCCGGCAAATCCGCCAGATCTAGTCGTAGCTCTCCGCTGGTGGGGTTAGGAAATACCTTAAGTTTGTTAGCGATTGCAGGGTTGAAGGTTGCCAAAGGAGCTTCCTCTCCTAATACCACCATCCCGAAAAGGGACGGATTTTCAAAGCTCTCATCTGTAGTGGCAAACCAGGCCATTTTGCCATCCCGGTCCCCAGCACCATCGTCATCATTGATCTGTAGATCAAAGCCGAAGAGCTTGTCTTCCGTTGGGGTAAAGTTCAGGACCGACCAGGGCAGGCGAAGCTCAACATCGTAACCTTTGTCGGTATCCACCACGGTGGTTAATACGCCCTGCCCCAGAGAGCCCTGACGGGCGACAACACTATTAGAGTTCCAGTCAATGGAAAGCTGCAAATCATTCCCATCGTACTCTTCTCTCCGTTCGAGGCCCATATCCAGGTAGATTTCCAGGCCGTCGTCATTGAACCAATCGGTGGAGTTATCTCGCTGCTTATCGTCGGTAACGGAAACAAACAAGTATAAGAAAGTAGGATTCCACAAGGCACGCCAAGTGGCAGAGAGGTCGTCTTGGTCGTCAACAGAAGGCACGATAACGTTACTAATCCTCTGCTCGGGCACGTTCTCCCAAGCAGCGTCAAGCAAACCGTCTACCGTCACCGGGATTCCCCCGGCAGTAGCGTAGACCTTTGGCGGAGGGGCAATGCTGAGTAGTCGACCGTTACCGAATACCGTGGGCTTTTCGCCAGCTTCGTCGTCTCGATCCTGCCAGCTCAGCGTTCCATCGGCCGCGCCTTCGTTGTCATCATCGTTGACGTGAAAGTCAAGCCCAATCAACACGCCGTCAGCCGGTGTAATCCCCAGCGTAGACCAGGGTATCGCTACTTCCTTTGTATAGTTCGTAAAGCCGCTACTCTGCGATACCAACACGCCCTCCGTGGCGTTTAGTGACCGCTCGATGATGGCCTCATCGTTCCAACCCAGTACGTAGTGAAAATCATTAATGCCGTCATAACTATCCCCACGGCTGTTGTCCGCATCGATAAAGATCTCTACGCTGTCGTCGTCTTCTGGATTAGTCGAGTCGTTGCGCAGACGGTTATCAATCACGTCAATGAAAAGATAGAGCATTGTTTCATCCCAGGTAGCCGTCCAAGTGGCGGCAAGGTCCTCAGCGCTGGAGATTCGACCGGCTATCTCCCGGTTAATGAGTGTCGTCTTACCCGTGTAAACAGCGTCTTTCAGACCGTTGATATTGATCGGGAAACTGGTGGAGGGAATTCCGCCTTCAAAAACCCGGTTCGGGGCGATGGGACCAACGCCCGCAACGGCGCCTTCAAAAGCGCCCAGATCAACGGGGCCACTTTGGGGACGGGCGGTGCCCGTCAGGTCAGTGGCGGAGGCCAGGGAAGCATCTCCTGCCCCAAGGGCAGGGCTTCCTTCACGCAGGGCAAAGAATTGCTTAAAGTCATCGACGCTGCTGAAGGTGAAATCGTCCGGGACGATCTGAGCAAAGCGTGGGTAGCTCTGTTCGTCATAATTTGTGACTAGGTTATCGGCCTCCGTGGGTGTTCTGCGCCAAAATACGTCGCCCACCAACAGGTTGTTCTTCACGTCGAGCGTTGCCTCGCCACCAATGGGCTCCCAGTACATCGCGTAGCCTTCCTGGCCAAATGCCTGCACGGCAATGTTATTGTAAAACATCACGTCTCCGCTGACGGCCTGGCCGGCGATCTCTGCAATGTTGTCAGAATATTCCTGCAGGACGTAGTTGTTGTGAACGGAAGTATTGTTGCGGAAGATGATATTAGAAACTTCGTAGCCTTTCATTCCCGCGCCACCATTGTTAAAGGCGAGGTTGTTTTCAATGACAGTGAGGGCGCTAAAGGTGTCTTGCCGGGGGCCGTCACCGAAGTCTTGTGTCCAGTTAAAATCATCGAGGATGATACCGTTTCCGTCCGTTGGTGTCGTAAAACCTGCGGGGGAAAAAGGCAGACGACATTCGTTTTCGAAGCACACATTATCGGCAATCAGGATGTGGGTACCCGGCTCATCGTCCAGCTGGATGGGTTGGTAAATGCTGATGCCCGAACAGTTGTAAGGGTTCGTTTTGGCATTGTCGCGAGTTACATTACGGCGGATGGTCATGTAGTCCGACTCGCGGCCCCCAATGCCCCCACAACCACAGTCATGGACGTAGCAGTTCTGAACCGTCACGAAGTTGGACCGAAAGATATTGATGCCCGTATTCCAATCCTGAAAAGGTCGGTCTTCGTTGTTAAAAACTTCAAAGCCATCGATGATGGCGTGCCGGGCACCTTCGGCTTGCAAAACGGTACCGTATTGAGTGGTACCCTCAATTTTGGCGCCCCATTGGTTGATGGACTTAACGACGGTGGGCTTGTCTGCCGTACTAACCTGCGTTACCAATAGGTCCGTTTCTACGTAAAGGCCATCGGCCACCAGAAGGGTATCTCCCGGAGCGATGGTGGCTAGTCCGTAAGCAATGGTTTGCCAGGCTTCGGTCAGCGAAGCGCCCGTTTGGGAGTCGTTGCCATCGGGGCTAACGTACCAACTACGGCTTTGGGCACTCAGTGGTAGTAAAAGAAAAAACAGAAAAGACACCAGGGCAAATCGGCAGGTAAATTCAGGCATAATGTTTTGGCACTTATTTTGTATCCAAAATAGGAAAAGCTTCCCCTACTGCCTAGTAAAAAGTTGGATAAATCGCACATTACCGGATGGAATCGATTGCTTTACGGAATTAGTTTTTTGCCGGACATTTTTGGGCGCGGACGCAGGTGCAAAGGGAAGCCTCCGGCACATTGCTCATCAGACTTGCCTTTGCACCTGCGGTCCCTCGCCCTCCTAATTTTCTGACGAAAATTCTTCCTTAGTGATCGCATATATGACCAAACTGCCTCGCTGAGAATGTTCTCGCATGACGTTACGTTTCATCACATTGGCAGAAGCAATGTTCTGCTCTTTGCAGTCTCCGTAAATAAGGTCTAACTCAAGCACATTGAACCCAAACTGCAATATGACCTCAACGGCCTCAGAAGTAAGCCCTTGATTCCGAAAGGGGGCTCCCATCCAATACGCCAACTGCCCGTGAGGCTTAGCTTTATCGAGGAGATGTAAGCTGATTTCGCCAATCATTTCCTGTCGTTCTTTGTGAATGATAGCAAATACAAAGCCCGTCTTGCTTTTAAAGGCTTTCACCACTACACCCAGGCGGAAAGCGGCATCCGGCTCGCGGTATGGATAAGGAATATTTACAATATTATCCGCTACGGTAGGGTCATTGGCATAACGAACGAGTGATGGCAGGTCATCAGGCGTAAGCTTTCGGAGAATAAGTCGTTCCGTTCGGAGGAGGGGGAATACTAGCATGGACAAATGTATTACCGTTTACCATTATCGGCTTAACGAAGCTCTGCCCATGAACGAGAATACTAAGCCAGTATTGACCATTCGGGACGTTAGCGGGAAGACGCCTCTCTCCGCCCGTTAGTACGCCCGAATAGATGATCCGCTCCGCGCACGACCAGCCAAAGCGTGCTCCATACGCGCTAGATAATTGGTAGCGCGGCTGGAAGCCGCTTTGGCCGGTCGCTGCTGGAAGCAACTTACGCCGGGCTTACTTCCCGCCAGAAGCGGTAGGCTTTGCCAGCTCGTGTGCCTTACGCGGCAGCATTTCGTCTCGCATAGCAGTGTGCATTACGAAGGAGGCAATGATCGTAGCAGCCTGGGCAAGGTCGTCGCCAGAGAGGTGGTCGAAGTTATCCATGTTCGAGTGGTGCGTCCGGGCGAAGTAGGCCATCGGTTCCTGAATGAACTGGAAGCCGGGGATGCCCACAGCGTCAAACGTCAGGTGATCCGTACCACCAGTGTTGCCAAGGCTAATGGTGGCAGCGTCCAGGTCCTTGAAGGGTTGCAACCAGGCGCGGAAGATCGGTGCCACTGCACCGTTACCCTGCAGGTAGACACCGCGAACTTTCCCGGTACCATTGTCCAGATTGTAGTAAGCAGAGATTTTCTCTTGTTCTGGCTTGAGGCTCTGGGGCGTGTAGGTGCCGGGAGCGAATTCAGCGAAGTGATCTTTAGCGTATCCGCGCGAGCCGAGGAGGCCCTGCTCTTCTCCCGTCCAGAGGGCGAGGCGGAGCGTACGGCGGGGCTTCACCCCGCTTTCTTTAATGGTCTCCAGCAGGATGCGGGCCGCTTCCATCATCACCGTGGAGCCAGCGCCGTTATCCGTTGCACCGGTAGCCGTGTGCCAAGAGTCGAAGTGAGCGCCGAACATGACGACTTCGTCCTTCAGGTCCGTCCCGGGAATTTCAGCGATAATGTTGTGTTCCATTTCATCCGGGTTCGTGTAGGTCGCGGCCAGGTCAACGCTCAGCTTGACGTCTACGCCCCGCTGCAGGTTACGCAGGATGCGGTTGTAATGCTCGACGGCTACCGTGAACTGTGGGATAACGGCCTTGTCCTTGTCCCGAGACCGTCCTTCTCCCGTGCGGGCTCCAGACACGAATACGGTACCGTGGTCACCTTTATAGCTACGGTCCAGGATGGCCAATGGCTGCTCGGATTCCATCATTTCCCAGAGAGCGGTGCGGAAGCCTCGTGCTCCCAGGTTGTAATTGCGGCGTGGGCGGGGCGTTGGTACGCCAGCGTTAGCCATTCCGAGCAGGCTCTCCGCGTCGTGGCGCTTGGCGTTGGGCTCCCAGATTTCTTTGACTTCGCGGATGGTATCCAGCAGGATGAATTTCCCTTTGAGTTTACCCTTGAATTTAGCGAGATCTTCCTCGGTGGAAGCATCCATATAGACCACTTCACCGGTTCCCTTAACGGAAGGAGACCAGGCTTTGGGGTAAGCAATCACCGGCCAGTAACCGGGTGCGTTGGCGTGCATCTCGAAGTTAGACATTTCCCAGCCACGACCGAAGGGGCCCCAGCTTTCGAGGTGGACATTCTTCATGCCCCAGTCTTTGAGCTCTTTTTCGGCCCAGCTGGTGGCTTTGTCCAGCATGGGTGAACCGGTGAGGCGCGGGCCGTAGACGTCGGTCATCCAACCGGCGATTTCCAATGCTTTGCTTTGGTCAAGGCCATGCTTACGGATGATGGTGTTAAGGTCTTCGTTGACGGCCTCCTGTGCGAATACCTGGCTGACGCAGGCGGTAAGCAGGAGGGTAAAAAAGAGGAATTGGTTTTTCATTGCGTTTTTTTAGGTACATTGATTAAGGGGAGAACCTTGGGCTCAGGTACTCTCCCGCACAAAATAAGGACTAGCGAATATACTTCAGCGCTTAACCCATTTCACTACCGCCTGCCCTCCGCCCGTCTCACGCAGTTCGAGCCAATAGGTTCCCGAAGGAAGGAGGCTTACATCCAAATTTTGCACCTGCGGTCCCGCGCCAAAACCCGTATCAAATAGATTGTTGACTTGGCGCCCTTGCAGGTCGTACAGCTTGGCGGTCAAATGAGTAGGCTTTCGTACGGTAAAACGTAAGCGAAAAGCTCCGTCTGAAGGGTTGGGTGACACCTCGATACCCGTAACAGCATTCAGGCTGTTATCCGGCTCTGACGCTGAAACGGCATCTTCGGTGAAAACCGGGCGCAGTGCGAGGTCACGCGTCATATTAATTGTTAGCAGGCTGTCTTCCGTACTATTATCCAGCTCCCAGTGCAGGAATCGATAGCCTTCTTTTGGGACGGCCGTTACTTTGATCGGGACGTTCTGGAAGTAGTCTCCATTCCAGTCGTCTTCGTCTATTTTCAGGCTATTTACCACTACGTAGCCTTCCTGCGAATTACTGATTTTAATATTGATCGTATGGTGGGCTGGCAAAGCAAACTGGTTACGTACAAAGCCCTTCATTTGGTTTGGCCGCGCCCAGAAGAAATTGCGTATGCGATCCACATTTTCCTCCCAGTTTCCTTGCCGGCCCCAGAGCGCGTCGTGCCGGCTAATTTCCTCGCCGATACGGTCGGCATGGTTGTCGATGCGACTAACGATGCGCTCCGGTAGGAAGCGGGAATTCATCTCATCTGCTAGTTGGTTAATGAAACGATGACGGAAGGTTTGGTTCGTCATCAGGCGACGGAACAAAAAAGTAGACCAAGGTGGGTTTGGCCAGTCCGGGCCATTGGCGTTCAGGGCAAAATCCAGCGTATTTATGAACGCGGCGTCACTATTCCAGATAGCCGCACCGAAATCTGTATCATAAAGAATCCAGCGCCATTTCGTGCCCGGAGATTTCCAGTATTTGATATTGTTCCCCGGCCAGTCTCTATTGTCATAGTAAATCTGTGCTGCTTGGTACTGAATGTAGTTGTCCAGATCAATACGTTCGGCCAAATACTCGTAGTGTGTATTTTGATCAATGGGGTTGTTCCGAGCGTAATCCAACAGCGCGAGATACTCGACATTTGAGCCTTGTACGATCCCGGCGTTTATTTCAAGGAGGTCAATACTGTCCGGATCTACACCGTGTTTGCTGGCGATAAAATGCTCGTTTACTTTCTCCCGCAGATTGTAAACACCCCAGTATTCCCCATTGATGTAGCAAGCTACCGTCCGGAAAGCTTGCACATCGAGATGACTATCTTTCATCAGGCCCGTCATGGTTACGTCCCGCATACTTGAGGAATAGAGGTCATTGCCGGAGTTGCGTAGTACCAAGGCCTGAAAAGTCGAAAACGGGTGGTTTTGGAAAAAGGGGTAATCCATCTCGTTGGTTCCATAGCGGCCACGGGCGAAGACAGACAGGGAGCGCTGGTCTTGCCCACGGCTCCAGCCGCCGAAGATTTTTGTCCCGGCATTGAAGCCATAAGCATCGGAACCATCCGGTTCGTGGAAGGTAAAATGTACGGGGACTTCTACATCCTCCCAGATATTGGAGCCGAAGTAAGGAAAATCTCCGCTGTATCCTTCTCCCAAAACGTAGATACCGGTTTCGGGGTGAAAGAAATTATCGGGTTCCGTTACCAGCGATACTACGGGTAAGCTGTGATTTGTGCCAATGAAATAGGTCTTCGTTTCGACAACCGATGGGAGATAATTCTCCCGAAAGGCCGCCGCTCTGACCGTCTGTGTCTGACTTACTGAAATTGGCCCGGTGTAGCTGGGCGAACTATCCATTGGTTCGCTTCCGTCGGTCGTGTAGTGGATAACATTAGGCGCGGTTACGCCGGTAAGCTCCAGGGAAAAGGCTTCAACCTGCCCAGCAGCCATCGAAAATTGAACTTGATCTTCTACCTGACCCAGAAAGCCCCTATCGGGGTTGCGCTCTCCGGGGGTCCGGTTTTGGAAGAAAGCCGCTTCACCGCCATTTCCAGGGATTCCGATAGAAGTTCCTGCTGGTAGATTATAGACGGGAAGACTGTCTACGAAGTTGCCCTCCGGGTCGTACAGAACGAGCGTTTCCCCTCCGGTTGAAATTTTGAAATTGGTGTGCATTCTTTGATCAATCAAGCTGAGCACGTCAGGCGGGGGCATGCCTTCAGCACTTGGCCGCGTAAATAAGCCCGACAGGAAAGGGATCAGGCTCAAGTCGGAAGACTGTAGCCCAGAATTATGTACTTGTACGGCGAGCACGTTCTCTCCTTCGTTGAGCAAATCCAACGGATTTTCGATGACGAAACGTATAGGAGGAGCACCATTGATGAGTAAGGGTTCGGTATAATCATCGGCAAAGGCATCCCAGCCAGGCTGGGTCCCACTGATGTTTGCCCGGGCGATTTCTACCCCGTTGAGGTAGGCCACAAAGCCGTCGTCGTAGTCTACGTCGAAGATCAGTGTTTCCAGTCCATCCAGCTCGTTCAGGGTAAAGGTTTTACGGGCAAAAACGGAGATGGTGCCTGTGGGGAGTTGTGTGTTATCATCATCATCTCCGTAACCAAATCCACTCGGGCCTTCTGGCCAGTCCTCGTCGTCAAAGTCCGGAGCGATCCAATCCGGGTCAACGTTTGCTGAAGGGACCAGGTAGCGGAAGTTATCGCCTTGGTTGATAAACGTGCGGAAGGTTTGTGTGGTCC
>CALIGP010000433.1 GCA_938021455.1 uncultured Lewinella sp.
ATTCACGGCGACAACTTCTTCGACTACGGCCACGTAGGTACCTTCGACGTAGACTACATCCCGGTGTATGACTTCCGCTTCGATACGACCAGCCAGAGCTTGCAGCCGTTTCAGATTGACTACCGGGAAATTCTACGAAGCTTCGACCCTTCAACGTCCAGTAACCCGACACTAACGAACTACAATAACTACCTCGGCTTTAATGATGGTGATGAGTTCACTAGCGATAACTATGGTATCATTAACATCGGTAGTGGAGGTCCTACGCTGGACCAGTTTGCGGCCGTTAACGGACGGACTCAGGCTTTGTTCAACGACAGTTGGGGTTTCCACCGTAACGTAGGTGCAGTGTATAATCTCTACCGGAAAGCGGACAATGACATCTATACCTTCCAGGCAAACGCGGCCTTTGAAATCGTTCCTGGAAGTTCCGACAAAAGCCGCCACAGTATTCAGTTTGGTGTGATCTATGAGCAGCGGACGAACCGTGCTTACTCCCTTAATCCTAGTGGATTGTGGACCGTAGGCCGCCAGCTGGCCAACATCCACATCCCTTCCGTTGCGGAAGACAACCGGGTAGTGGATAGTATCTCCATCAATGAGATTCAGTTTGACGCTAACGCAGCAGTAGTGGCGCCAACGGTAACGGATCAGGACGGACAGTTCTACCGTTCCGTCCGGGAACGCCTTGGTATTCCGCTTGACCAGCACGTGAATATTGATGGTCTTAACCCCGACGACCTTAGCCTTGACCTGTTTAGTGCCCGTGAACTTACGTTCAACGGATTGCTCGATTACTTCGGCTATGACTACCTGGGCAACGAGTTTGACGGTACGTTTGACGATTTCTTCGCGATTGATCCAACTACCGGTGAAAGGGCCTTTAACGTAGCCCCGAACCGACCCATCTATGCTGCCGCCTACCTGCAGGATAAGTTTACCATCAATAAAATGATTTTCCGGGTTGGTGTTCGCGTAGATCGTTACGACGCCAATACACGAGTACTTAAGGACCCTTACAGCCTTTATGAGGTGATTGGAGCCAATGACTTCCACGCTAACTTTGGCGGTGAGAGACCTGGTAGTATCGGTGATGACTTTGCCGTCTATACTTCAGAAGACAACGGTACGATTGTACAGGCTTACCGTAATGGTGATGCCTGGTTCCAAGCAGACGGTACACCCACCAACGGCCCGCAGGAGATTGAAGGTATTCGTACCGGACTGGTATTCCCTAAGTATGCTAACCCTGCCGTTCACGAAGCGGCTAACTTCATTAAGGAAGATGAATTTACCGTAGAAACCTCCTTTAAGGACTACGAAGTACAGTTCAACGTGATGCCTCGTCTGGCTTTCTCTTTCCCTATTTCGGAGGACGCCAACTTCTTTGCACACTATGATGTATTGCTGCAGCGCCCACCAAGTGGTACATTGGCTACTGCCCTGGATTACTTCTTCTTCGTCGAACGTGCTGGTGGCTCAACCTTTAATAACCCTGCTCTTCGTCCGGAGCGTACGGTTGACTATGAGGTAGGCTTCAAAACTCGCCTCTCGGAAACATCTGCATTGACCATCGCTGCGTACTACAAAGAAATGCGCGATATGATTCAGCTGCGGACCTACTTCCCGATCCCACTGGTTAATCAGTATACTACTTTTGACAACCAGGATTTCGGTACCGTAAAGGGCTTCAACCTGACGTATGACCTACGCCGGACGTCCAACTTTACCATCAACGCTAACTACACGCTGCAGTTTGCGGACGGTACGGGCTCTGATGCGACCAGTCAGCGTGGCCTGACCAACCGTGGTAACCTGCGTACGCTCTTCCCGCTGAACTTTGATGAGCGTCACCGGATCAACCTTGTAATTGATTACCGTCTCGGTAAAAACACGAATGCGCCTAGCTTCCTGAAGAATGTTGGAGTGAACCTACAGACTTCTGCGGTTACCGGTCGCCCTTACACTGCAACCTTCCTTCCTTCTGAGTTGGGCGGTTCTGGTACACAGGGAGCCATCAACGGTGCGCGTAAGCCATTCAACTTTACCATGAACGGACAGATCAACAAGGACATCTTCTTTGGAAAAGGTTCTTACGTGAACATCTACTTCCGGGTATCTAATATCCTGGATCGCCGCAACGTACTGAACGTCTACTCGGCTACCGGTTCTGCCGATGATCCGGGCTTCTTGCAGTCTAGTTTCGGTCAAGACCAGTTGGAGAGCATTAGCGGTACTTCTCGCGAAGTAGACAGCTATTTGGCTTCCTATTCCTGGAGAATCCTGAATCCTGGCTTCTTCACCCTGCCTCGCCGTATGTTCATTGGCGCAGTATTCAGTCTCTAAAATAACCACCAACACCTCAATTATAATATTCAAGCTATGCAAATCAAGCAGCATATACTTTTCCTGATCGTGCTGGTGGCTCTATTGCTACCTTCTACCCAGGTAGAGGCCGCAAAAGACCCCACCCGGGCCGCCAGACCGGCGAATTCTTCTCAGCAACAACAGATTGACTTTCGTTCAAACTGTGATAACGCTGTAGCACAGATAGACCAGGCTATCAACAACGTTCGTGCTCGTCTGACGACGGGTGGTGACGTATGGTGGGATGGTAACGACGGCCGTTACATCGTTCCTAAGCCCCCTCCCGGCGTGCCGGAGGTGAGTTCCATCTTCGCCGGAGCCGTTTGGCTCGGTGGCCGTGACCCAGGTGGCGGCTTGAAAGTAGCCGCTCAGGATTACGGACGTAGTGGTGGTAACTTCGATTACTACCCTGGGCCCCTGACGGATGAGGGAACAACCTCAAAAGATACTTGTGCTCGCTGGGACCGGTTCTTCACCGTTAAAGGACAAAGTATTCGTGAGGTGCGCGCCCTGTACCAGGTTGCACTGGAAAATAATGCGCTTCCTTTAGACCCTTCTCAGATACCTTCTGATATCCTGGGTTGGCCATCTACCGGAAACCCTTACTTCTTTGACGAAAACGGTTTCGAACTTCCTACCACTAACCAAGGATTAGCTGGGTTTTGGGACGAAGACCTTGACGGAATTTACGACCCAACTTTGGGAGACTACCCCATCATTGAAGTCCGTGGCTGTGGGGAAACACCACAGTTCCCGGAAGAAATGATCTTCTGGATTTATAACGATGCGGGTAACACACACCGTCAATCAAATACGCCGACTCAGATTCAGATGGAGATTCAGGTACAGGCCTTCGCCTATACCACCTCTGATGACATTAACAGCATGACCTTCCAGCGCTACAAGCTCATCAACCGTGCGCAAGAGGATATTCTGGATACTTACTTCGCCATGTGGGTTGACCCCGATTTAGGGTGTTTTACCGATGATTACGTAGGTTGTGATACGACCCGCTCTTTGGCTTATGTCTACAATGAAGACGAACTGGACGGCGCTACGGGTTGTACTTGTTCCGGTGGTGTAAACACTTACTGTGACGAAATTCCAATTCTGGGCGTTGATTACTTCCGTGGCCCACGTGCACCGGTCTTTGATGATAATGACATTCAGATTGGCGAAATAGAACTCGGCATGAGTTCCTTTATCTACATGAATAACGGTGGTATTGGTGGTCCGGCACCCGCCACAACTGACCCCAGTACAGCGGAAGAGTACTACAACTACCTGCAGGGTATCTGGCGGGATGGTTCCCCTCTCTTCGACTCAGACAGTGGATATGACGTTCCCGGTGGTACTCCCACTCGCTTTGTATTCACCGGTGCACCTAATGATCCTGCTGGCCACTCCATGGTTACGGCTGATCTACCCTTTGGTGATCGTCGTACACTGCAAGCCTCTGGCCCTTTCACACTCCAGCCTGGAGCAGTGAATGAGCTTATCGTAGGTGTTGTTTGGGTTCCTAACCAGACTTACCCGAACCCTTCTATCCAGCGTCTGCAGCAAGCGGATGACCTGGCACAGAGCCTTTTTGATAACTGTTTCGACATCTGTGATGGCCCTGATGCGCCAGACGTCGATATCATTGAGCTCGATCAAGAGGTTGTACTACTACTTAGTAATGGCCGGGCAAGCAATAACTTCAACGAGCAGTACACCGAGCCTGGTCTTGGTGTACCCCGTGGTTTTGACAGCCTCTACCGTTTTGAAGGCTACCGTGTCTACCAATTCAGCGGCCCTGACGCCACACTGGCTGATGTAGCTGACCCGGAGCGGGTACGTGAAATCGCTCAGTTTGACCTGAACAATGGTGTTACTAAGGTCTTTAACTGGGATCCCATCGGAGAAAATGATAACCCATTGACGGATCCCTTCTTAGTTCCGTCTCTACAGGCTTCGGGTTCTGATAATGGCATTCGCCACAGCCTACGGATTTCGCAGGATGCCTTCGCCAGTGGTGGAGAGACCCGATTGATCAATCACCGTCGTTATTACTTTGCCGTAGTAGCTTATGGTTACAACAACTACAAAGAATACGACCCGCTGGATCAGGATAACCCCGGCCAGTCTCAGCAATACAAGGCTTCCAGCCGGAATATTGGTGACCCGCTTACCGGACAGCCATACTATGAGGTCATCCCTCGTCCAATTCTGGATAAAGAACTGGCGGCTGAGTACGGTGATGGTGCTTCCATTACCCGCCTTTCCGGAGAAGGAAACATTGGTAACTTCCTGGACGTAACGGACGAAACCCGTGAGGCAATGGAAGCTTCCTTTGCTGCAGGAGAAGACTTCAATGGAGAAATCACCTACGACGTAGGTGCTGGCCCGATTGATGTTTTCATTGCCAATCCACTTGATGTAGTAGACGGTGAATACGAAATCACCTTCTTTGATGATGACATGAGCAACGATGACCTGGAGGCCCCCGTCAACTGGATGTTGCGCTGCCTTGGGGATTGTGGAGAGCCCACGATCATCAGTGAGCGTCCCATCAGTGAAGATAATGAGCAGATCGTGCCTGAGTTCGGCTTCGCCGTTCGCGTTGCTGATCCTGCCGAGCCTGGTGACGACCCCGAAGGAGCTAACGGCGCCATTGGTGGTACGATTACCTATGATGACCCAACCGCTGACCCATGGTTAACCTTCCTGCCTGACAATTTCT
Organism: uncultured Lewinella sp.; assembly: GCA_938021455.1. Lineage (GTDB taxonomy): Bacteria > Bacteroidota > Bacteroidia > Chitinophagales > Saprospiraceae > Neolewinella. Next base: position 5,090 of record CALIGP010000433.1, read on the forward strand.
CCGTTGGAACGGGTGTTGCTCAGCTGGACCTTAACCTCTTTGATTACGTCGATACGGAAACTTTCGATGCTTTTGAAGACGATGATCCGGAGCAACGCTACAGCGATCTGTTCCCCGGAATTTATCCCTACCAGTTAATGAACTGGGAGGCCAAGGAAGGCGGCCTTCCATTCATCTCTCCGGTATGGCTTTCAACGACTTCTACCAATGGTAGTGCGGCCCGCTTCTTTAGCATGGACCAGTTGAATAACGTAGACATTGTACTCACAAGTGATAAGTCACTTTGGAGTCGTTGTCCGGTTATTGAAACCGCTAACTACTTTACGGAAAATGACGGACCACTAAGTCAGCCAGACGATCACGCCCGGATGTTTGATACCCGTGATGCACCAAGTGTCACGAAGGAAGCTGATGCAAACGGTCTGCCAATGGTGGACGGAAACGTTGATCCGGACCTTGCCCGAGGCATGGGCTGGTTCCCCGGCTACGCCGTGGACGTGGAAACCGGACAACGACTGGAAGTCTTCTGGGGCGAGAACAGCCTCTATGACGGTCGTCAAATATCAGTTAACGATCAGGAGTTTACGGCACAGAGTAACGGTAACGATATGATTTGGAACCCCTCCAGCATGTTGTTCGACCCGGTACCGGGGCCAGGGCTTAACCTCTACGATTTTGTGGCGGGTGCTCAGCACTTCTTCTACGTTACCAAGCGTCCTTACGACGGTGGTGAGTACCTGGAAGGCCGCTTTGAACCTCGCTCAACCCTAAGCCGGAAGGTGAACGGTGTTCGGGAGATCATCTGGGCTGGCTTTCCACTGCTGACGCCTGGTGCACAGCTGCTTTCTTACGAAGATGGTATCATTCCTAACGATGCAACCATCAAGTTGCGGGTTAACAATAAGTACAACTTTGCCGAAGGAACGGATGATAGCAATGGCTACCCAACCTACCGCTTCAGCATTGATGGAAAGAGTGCGAATGAAAATCTTGATGAGGCTGGCGTTGCTCGGGCTTTGGATATGATCAACATCGTGCCTAACCCATACTACGGCTTTAGTGTCTACGAAGACAGCCAGTTCGAAACCAACGTGAAGATCACCAACCTACCCGCTCAGGCGACGGTGACGATCTACTCGCTTGACGGTAAGTTTATCCGCAAATATGAACGGGACGAAGCTCCGGCCATGGTTCGCGGAGGGAACGGCCCGATTGGTTCTCGCCAAATCTCTCCAGCTTTGGAATGGGATTTACGGAACTTCAAGCAGATTCCAGTGGCCAGTGGTGTTTACCTCATCCACGTTACGGCACCCGGTATGGGTGAACGGACCCTGAAATTCTTCGGAGTGCAGCGGCAGTTCGATCCTTCGGGGCTGTAAAGCTTCCGTTTTCCGGCGCGGACGCAGGTGCAAGGTTTTTCTTTTAGGCAATGGAGCCCGACTTTTTTCTCCACTGCTTTTAACAAACACCCCTTGCACCTGCGGCCCCGCCTTAATCTTAATTTAACCGGGACAAGCCCTGTGCTTATGCCCGAAAAAAATATTCCCTTACCTGGGAACCAACTTATACAGTAGTATGAAGAAAATCTACCTACTCGTTCTTTGTTTCGGCCTGGCGGCAAGCAGCCTCTTTGCCGGAAACCCCGACCGGCAGGGCGAAGCCGGTGCCGCTCAGTTGCTGATGAACCCCTGGGCTCCCAGCGCTGGCTTGCACTCGCTCAACACCGCCAACGTATTTGGGGTGGAGTCCATGCGTATTAACCCCGCTGGCCTATCTCGTATGACCGGTACAAGCGTAATGATCGGCTATGCCAACTACCTTCAGGGTACGGGCCTCTCGCAGCAATCTCTCGGTGTTGCCAGCCGTGGTAAGGGTGGTGGAGCCATTGGCTTTTCTATCCATAGCCTTGATTTTGGTGATGTTCCCGTTACCACCACCAATCAGCCGGAAGGCACCGGTGCCTTGTTGAACATCAGCTTTATCAATATCGGCCTGACCTACAGTTATACCTTCGAAGAAGCCGTTTCCGTAGGTGTAACCCTGCGCGGCGTTAGTGAAGGAACCAATGACGTTAGCGCTTTTGGCTTCGCCATTGACGCTGGGGTGCAGTACGTGACCGGTGAGAATGATGAATTCAAGTTTGGTCTCAGCCTCCGCAACATTGGTTCTAAGATGTCTTACGGCGGCCAAGGACTAGCTACCTCCGCTCCAAACCCAGATCCATCAGCTTCTTACAATCTCACTTTTGATCAGCGGGCTGCAGGCTTTGAAATGCCTTCCCTGCTAAACATTGGTGTATCGTATGACCTTCTCTCTGGTATTGAAAATCAGCGGGTAACCCTGATTGGTAACTTTACGGCCAACTCCTTTAGCCGGGATCAACTCGGTGCAGCAATGGAATATGCCTTCCGCGAGCAATTCATTGCCCGCGTAGGCTACCGTACGGACATGGAAACCGATGAACTGACAGAAGTGCCCCTCTACGACGGACTGAGTGCCGGAGCCAGTATCCGGGTGCCCTTCGCAAAGGGAGATAAAAGCCGCAGTTTCAGTGTTGATTACGCTTGGCGTAATACCCGTATTTTCAACGGTACGCACAACATTGGTTTGAGTGTTTCTATCTAAAAGCTACTGTTTTCAACAGCTTTTCGGCTTTGCTTCTCTGAAGGAAAAGTCGTATCTTTGAAACCATAATATACTCAAAGGCGTTCTTACCACTACGGTAAGGACGCCCTTGTTTTTACCCCCCGCCGATGGAAGACTAAGCACGGCGGTAAATAGTTAACCCACGGCATGCCAGGTTTTTGTGACTTCCCCCCGGGGAAGACGGGAGAACTTTCTGTATTGCCCAAAACTTGCATGACCATGTCCCAAACGCACTACCTGTCTCAGGAAGGATATGATAACCTCCGCGCTGAATTGGATGAACTGACCACGAATGGTCGCTCTAACGTTGCTAAAGCAATTGCCGAGGCTCGTGAAAAAGGAGACCTCTCAGAAAATGCTGAATACGATGCGGCAAAAGATGCTCAGGGCCTCTTAGAGATGAAGATCAATGAGTTGGAAAAAGTAATGGCCAACGCCCGTGTGTTGGACACCAGCCAACTGGACTCCAGCCAGGTAACGGTGATGAGCAAAGTGACGATCAAGAACCTGAAGGTTAAAAAAGAGATCACCTACATGCTCGTAGCTGAAACAGAGGCAAACCTGAAGGAAAAGAAAATTTCCGTAAACAGCCCAATGGGTCAGGGCCTGCTGGGGAAAGCAGTTGGAGATATTGCGGAGGTTGCCACGCCCAATGGTACCATACAGTTTGAGATCGTAGAAATTAATCTCTAACCAAAATGGCAACCATTTTTACACGGATCGTAGCGGGAGAAATCCCTTGCTACCGAGTCGCAGAAACAGAAGACTTTTTGGCTTTTCTCGATGTACGGCCCATGACGGAAGGGCATACGCTTTGCATTATTAAACGCGAAGAAGATTACTATTTTGATCTCTCTGACGCGGAGTTGACGGGGCTAACCCTGTTCTCCAAACGAGTCGCCAAAGCGCTGAAGTCAGTCGTCGACTGCAAGCGTATTGCGGTAGGTGTGCTGGGCCTCGAAGTTCCGCATACTCACGTGCATCTAGTGCCGGTTACGTCAGAGGGAGACTTCCGCTTCGGAAAGTCTATTGCTGTCAGCGAAGACCGAATGCGGGAAATTGCGGCAGCGGTGGCTGCTGAAATGGGGGAATGATCCCGTTACCTTAGGTCTACAATTAGGGTGATTCCGTAGGATTCACGGCTCTAAAAGGAGCGGTAATCGTAGAGACAAGGCGTACCTTGTCTCTACAGTTTGGCCGTTTTGTGGGCCCAATTCCGAAGGAATCGTGGTGAAAACCAGGAAGAACACCCTACGGCTGAAGCCGTGGGTACCGCTACCATTCCGGAGGCATCAGTTCCCGAAAATGACCATTCAGCTTAGCACGGTCCCGGATAGCCGTTTTTCGCTCTATACTCGGACTGATGGTGTGCAGGTGATCCAAGAGATATCGTTGTCTTTCCTTCCCGCTCAAAAGGGTAAGTAACTCATATTCCTGTTCGAGCGTCATCCCGACGTAGTGACTAATGTCGTAAGTCATGAATCCTTCGGCGATGGATTTGATTGTCTTGTCAATATTCAGCAGACGATAAATCTCTACGGTGATGGAGATGATTTCTTCATTAATGACGGGGTCTTCTTCCAAATCAACCGTCAGTAATCGACCGTTTCCTCCCGGATAAAGTTTGTTGGGGAAGTTCTTCCAAATCTCTTCGAGATGGAAAACTCTTTTCCCCAGGCAGTGGATGTCACTTTCTCCGCTGGGGTATCGCATGGCGACCTCCGTGAGGTCAACCTCCGTCGCAATAGGACGAATTTTTCCATTGATTACCGTTGGCACACAAAAGGTGATTCCTTGCTCTTCTGCATCATCGACCAGTTGTCGATAGCGAGGCTCGAAAATATGCAAATTGAGGGTTTCGCCGGGGAAGACGACCAACTGAAGGGGAAATAAAGCTATGTTCTCGGTCATATAAAGGATTCGCGCATCGTTGACTTGGTTAAATAAGCAAGTTTAGACTAATTTGTTTCGAAGAACCCACCGCTATGATACGCCCAATCCATATTCTACACCTAATTCTTTCCTTTTTATTAATTATTACACTCTTTCAGAGTTGTGATAAAAAGGACGCTGCCGTCTCAGCGGCAACAGAAGCGGTAGCCATCCCGGCCGCATTGCAAGCCCACACCAGCGGGGTGATTGGCCGCGGAGAATCCATCTACGTACAGTTTGCAAATGCGCCCGAGGGCGATGCTGCGGGCCTGATCTCGGTCAGTCCGGCAAATAAGGGGACTGCTACGATGGCAGGTAATACGCTAACCTATACGCCGGAAGAGAATTGGGCGGCTGCTACGTCCTATCAAGTGAGGGTGAAAATTACCGGAGAAGAAGACTTTGTTTTCTCTTTCAGTACACCAGAACGACGGGCAGAAGTGATCACCGACGGCGTTTATATCCCAAAGGGAGGTACGGACCTCCAGGTTACGGGCAGAGTTGTGACGAATGATGCCTCCAGTACGGAAGAAATTGGTCGTCTCCTAAGCGCTAAGCAAGGCAGCAAGACGCTGGACGTAGTAGTCGAAGCCGGCGCGGATGCGCTGAGTTATACCTACACGGTACTTGGCCCTGATCGGGGGAAATCACCGGAACCCGTTACCATCAG
>CALIGP010000434.1 GCA_938021455.1 uncultured Lewinella sp.
ATCGGAAGTGTGATTTTGCGGAACGACAGTTTTACACAGCGGATGAACTTTTGCGACTCCGTCACCAAAAGATACAGCCGATGAGAAACCCTGCTTCCCAAAACCCTCCCTTGCACCTGCGACCGCGCAAAAAGAGTCAAACAGTCTGGGAGTCAAGTAGTCAAAGAGTAGCTACCGCAAGGGGCAGGCTCGCTATGCTTTTGGGGTAAACTAATTCATCCAACGACTGCCCGCCGCCGCGCTAAGCCGATCTTCTCGCTCGTCGTCAGGAACTCGCGGGCCTGGAAGCTGATGGAGAAGATGACCAACTGATAGAAGAGGATGCCGTAGTTGGACTCGCCGAAGATGCCGAACTCCGTCAGGGAATTAATGATGATGGGGATGAGGATGCCGATGAGCATCAGCTTTTTTTCCTTAACGGCGGACAGGATTCCCCTCATCGTGAAGAGCATCTGAAAGAAGACGAGGGTGAGGCCCACGAAGCCCAGGTTCATGAGTACCTGCATGAAGGTGTTGTGGGTCATTTTGCCGGGGTAGGTGTGGGTAGACTGGAAGTATTCTTTGTAATCGATGCGCATGAAACCGAAGCCGAGCAGTGGCTCCCGGGGGAGGCCTTCGTTGATGAGGGCGGTCCAGAAAGGAAGGCGGCCGGTCATACTCATCACTTCTTCGAGGCGGGAGCTGTCGCCGTCTTTAAGGACAACTTTCCAGACAGCCACGGGCGTGATGAGCATCATGGCTACGAGGATGAGACCTTTGATTTGCTTATGGTCAGACTGCATGACGTGGAAAAAGATGATCAGCAGCGCGCCGATCAAGGAGGAGCGGGAGCCGGTAGCGTAAAGCGCGTAGAAGATGATGAGGAGTTGGATGGCGGTCCAGACCATCCGATGCGCATGGTAGAAGTTAAAGATGAGGCAGGCGACGCCCACACCGGCGAGCATGCCCAGTTCGTTGGGGTTCATGATGTAGCCGCCGAGGCGAGCTTCTTCGCCGCCGTGAGTGAGGCGGTAGAAGACATCGGGCGCCGCCCACATACCGATCACAAAAATCAAGATAAGGTAGAAGACCGTATTACCCAGTAGCTGGTATAGCTTAATCTTATGGCCGGGGAAGTACTGGTCAATGAGCTGAATAGTTTTGATAAAAAAGTAGGCAAAAACGAAGCTCTGACAGGTCATGAACCACTGCAGGCCACTTACGCCAACGTTAGTACTCCATAAGAAAGAAGCGAAACCCAGGAGGAGATAGGCGACGTAGAAGCCGACAGAAAGTACGTTGTGTCCTTTTGCGGATCCCGGAATGCCGTAGGCTCTCACCCGATGGTAAAGATAAATTGAGCCCAAAAGAACACCGTTTCTGCCGATAAGCTTGATGGCCCTGGTGATGAGGATGTTCTCACTCCAGGTAAAGAAACAAGCGACCATCAGCAGGAGAAGGACAAAGAGATACTTCTCTACCTGCTTTAGGAAAGGTTGGTGGAGGGCAGGCTGGAGGCTCATGCGTAGAGTTGGTTGAATTGCTTAACGATATGACTCCAGCTGAATTCGCTGGCGACCATTTGCGCGGCGTTTTCACTCATTTCGTCCAATCCGTACCGATGCATGCGGCTACATTGCGTCATCGCCTGACCAAGCATAGCGACGTTTTGATTGGGAATAACAATCCCCGCCCGATGCTTCTTAACGTACCCGCCAACATTGGTGGCTTCCGTAACAATACAAGGGACGCCGAAGGCGGCAGCTTCCAACACAGAACTGGGCAAGCCTTCGTTGCGGGAAGGGTGAAGAAAAACGTCCATTTGCTGAAGGAGAGTGTCTTTCTCTTCGCCGAATTTTGCTCCCCAGAGGATGACGTTGTCGGTCAGGCCGAGCGCTTCCATTTTGGCAACGACGGCGGCGCGGCCAGCGCCGTCTCCTACCAGCCAGAGGCTGGTGTTCGGGTCGTTGCGGTAGTGATTGGCAAAGGCCTCCAGCATCAGGTCAAGGCCCTTAGTGTGATAATCCAGACGGCCAATGAAGCCGAATACGAAAGGCCCCTCTGCTTTAGGCCTACGCTTAGTTCGTCCGTTAAATTCCATACCATAAGGAATTAAGATACTCCGGTTAGCCGGTAGAATGGCCTGCAGGCTGGCCACCTCGCTGGCTCCGATGCAATGGATAGCCTCTGCGTTTTGCAGCAGGAATTTTTCGAAGAGTTGAAAGTAGGCTTTCTTGGTCCACTTGCTTTTTTCCATAGCGATGGAGTTATAAGCCCCATGACCGGTGATGACGTATTTCAGTCCGGCTTTCTTAATTGCTTTAGCGGCCTTGAAGAAAGGCGGAACCCAGCCTCCGTGGAGGTGAAAGACGGTGGTCTTCGGATTCAGTTTCTCCAGCTCGATCAGGAAGTCAGCATCCAAAACGGCGAGGTGTTCCGGAGCCAGGAAAAGACGGGTAGTGAAGTTCCGTTTACCATAGTTAATACTGAGATCGCGGGTAAACCCCCACACCTCAACATTCACACCGGCCTGCGCCTGTCGGGTAGCCAGTTGATAAACCACTTTATTAACCCCATTCATACGATCAGGATTAGCTTTGCCCATTACTAGATGTATAATTTCCATACGTTGAATTGATTTCTGTTGAGAACCAGCAGCCAGGTAGCTTGCAGGATCAACTGGTTAATGATGAGACCGATGATGGCCCCCGACACCCCAAAGTGGGTGAGCAAAAACTGATAGCTGATGAGGCTAAAGAGAAAGCTGATGAGGTAGGCCGTGAAGTAAGACTTGTTGAGTTCCGTCACCCGGATAAGCAGGCGAATGGGATAAGCGATAATAATGATGGCGTATAAAACGACCATTCCACGCAGCACATAGGCGTAAGGCGCGAAGCTGGCATTGCCGGCAATGCGGAGGACATCCTCCGCGAAGAGGAAGAGAAGGGACAATCCAGTAAGTATCCCTAACTGGTAAACCCCCAAAGAGCTTTGAAAGGCCCGGTAGCAATGTTGAAGGGAAAGCTGGTAGGCTCGGCTGAGCTGTGGCAGCACATAGTTTTCGATCGTTTGGAGTAGGATGTTTACCAGTCCGAGTAAGCTCTGTACAAAGCGGAGAACACCAAGTGCTTCAACCCCAATCAGCAGGCCCGAGGCCATAACGTAGAGGTTCCCCGAAAACCATTGAACGACGGCTGCGTAGAGGAGCCACTGACCTTCAACAAGGTGAACCTTTCCGTATTCTTTTAATTCTTTTTTAGTTGGTAAGGTTAGCTCCAAAAAATAGGTTACCGTAGCGACTGCCAAGGCGGGTAAATAGCCAACTACTAACAAGTAAACGTAGGTAGTCAAGCCTCCCGAAAACTGGCCATAAAAGGCGAGTATAAACAAGCTGATTGTGGACACTGCATAAATAACGCCAATAATTAAAGCCATCTTAATCTGGCCCGTAGCCAGAAAATACTTCCGATAAAAGTCAAATAATAAAAAGGAGATCATGTAAACGGTAAAAGGCAAAAAGTAAACCTGGCTCGATTCCAAAAAATTAAAACCGGCCAGACTTACCACTATAATTATTATAGAGAAACAAAGAATGAGAGACAACT
>CALIGP010000435.1 GCA_938021455.1 uncultured Lewinella sp.
TTTAGCAGGGTGTGGAGAGGACGTTAACCCCAACTATCCAGAAGAGGTCGCACAGCCTGAATTCTACCACCGCTCGGTAAAAAAGCTGACGGATGTTATTGTACATGATATTTTCAGCCCACCGCAGGCGGGCCGGATATACGCTTACTCCAGTATCGCTGGATACGAGGCGCTCGCTGCCGGAAACGCTGATCTTCCGTCTTTCGCCAATGGGATCGACCACTTGAAAGATATTCCTACTCCGCCGCAGGGGCAAGAGATTTCTTTCCCCATTGCCGCCGTTGCTGCCCAGCTAAAGACCGGAAAGAGTCTGATCTTTAGCGAAGAGAAAATTGAAGTTTTTGAGGAGAAAATCTTTGCCGAAATCAAAGAAATTGGCGTCCCCGAAGAGGTGCTCACGGCTTCTATCGCTTACGGCCACCAAATCGCTGACCTGGTGATTGGTTGGTACGATGGGGATATGTATAAGCAGACTCGCACCTTCCCTAAGTATTCCATCACGAACGATCCTAGCAAATGGCAGCCGACACCTCCGGATTATATGGATGGGATTGAACCCAGCTGGTCTAAGATCCGCCCCTTCGCCCTTGATCGTGCTGATCAGTTCAAACCCCTCCCCCCAACGGAATACAGCGAAGAAAAAGGAAGTGAATGGTGGAAGGGCGTAGAAGAAGTCTACGGTGCGCTAAAAGTGGAAGACGAAGCAGAGTTAGCCGAACGGATTGCCATTGCCCAGTTCTGGGATTGCAACCCTTACGTGAGCACGCACAAAGGGCACATGATGTTTGCCACCAAGAAAATTTCTCCCGGAGGCCACTGGGTTAACATCACCGCGATTGCTTCCCGGAAGGCTAAAGCCAACTTTGCGCAAACCGCAGAGGCTTATGCACTGGTCAGCATGGCCATGCATGATGCGTTTATCAGTTGCTGGGACGAGAAGTACCGCTCTAGCCTAGTTCGCCCTGAGACCTTCATCAATCGCCATCTGGACGAAGAGTGGTTGCCGTTGCTACAAACGCCGCCATTCCCCGAGCATACCTCCGGACATTCGGTCGTAAGCCGGGCCTGCGCCATTGTGTTGACGGATCTTTACGGAGACAACTTCGCCTTCGTAGATGACTCTGAAGTGGAGTACGATCTTCCGGAGCGGAGTTACACGAGTTTCCTGGCGGCTAGCGAAGAAGCCGCCGTCAGCCGTCTCTACGGCGGGATTCACTATCGTCCGGCCATTGACTACGGCGTAACCCAGGGCGAAGCCGTTGGACGCCACCTTCTTTCCAAGCTCCACCCTGGCGGTGCCATCAGCAAAAAGAAATGATGAATTTTTTGCTAATGCTGATGGGGCAGATTATCGTCTACATGCTGATCATGCTGGGAGACGAATACGCAGGCTTTCTGCTCGCCGTCATCATTGGTGCTATTTGCTTCGGCATCTGGATCATTAGTCTTATTGTCGAATGGATCGAACCTAGCAGGGTAAATAACAATTATTATCGGTACATGCTGGCCGGATGGATGGGCCCTGCGCTGGCGCTTTTAGGCTTCATCCTGCTACGGGGTGAAATAAGTTGGCTTACATGAACGAGTTTACCGAATTCTGTCGCAAACGTTACTACGCCTTTGGCTATGCCTTCAAGGGGGCTTGGGACCTGCTCCGTAACCATGCACCTTCAAAGGTTCATCTTCTTGCCTTGGTAGGCATGGTGGCCATTAGTTGGTGGCTTGAGTTCCCGATGTGGAAGTGGATCCTGGTCGTTATTTGCTCCGGGATGGTGCTGGCCGCAGAGGCGCTGAATACAGCCGTTGAGTATGTAGTTGACCTTGTCTCTCCGGAGTACAACGAGTTGGCTGGGAAAGCCAAAGATGTCGCTGCTGCAGCTGTCTTGTTCACAGCACTGTCTTCCGCCATCATTGCTGCGATGCTGATTTGGGACGCCTTGTTTGTCGTCAACGTACCCTAGAGGAGATTTCGTTCATTTATGCGAAGAGGGAAACGGTGATGAGTAACGAATTACTTCAATTTCACCCGCAATACCAGATCGTCACAAGTGACGTACAATACGGATTCATCTTCATTGAAAGTACAGTTGGAGGTTTTCTTGTCGGTCTTTATCGATCCAAGATGCTTTCCAGTTGGGGAAAAAACCAGAACCCCGTCAGGGCCGGTCATAAAGATGATGCCATCCTGATTGATGGCCATCCCGTCAGGACGTTGTTTTGCGATACTTTTTTCCCAGAGTGAGGTGGCGTCAAAGATCACCCGTTCATTTGTAGCGGATCCATCTTCTTGTAAATCCAGGGCGATGAGTTTGGAAGGAACCGAATTGGCGACGTAGAGTGTTTTACCATCTGGTGAAATACCAATTCCGTTGGGTGTTGGCCATGATTTCGTGATTAGGGTTACTTCCCCTTTTGGGTTAACCCTGAACACGCCTTCATAGTCCATCTCTTTGGCGTCAGGCTCGTCTTTATCAAGACCGTAATTCGGATCCGTGAAGTAGATGTTTCCTTTTTTGTCGACGACCACATCATTGGGGCTATTAAATTTTTCCCCTTCATACTGGTCAGCAATCGTTTCAAAAAACGGCGCAGGAAGGTCAGCACTTGTGGCGAGCCGGGAGATCACCCGATCGCCACTTTGACAAAGAATCAGGTTGCCTTCATTATCCATGGTAAGCCCATTTGAGCCTTTGCCCCCTCCACGCGGTTTTTCGCCGGTATAGCCACTTGGATTGAGGTATTCTTCCTCTCCTTTAGCCTCCGTCCACTTGTAGGCAATGTTTCTGGGCACATCGGAAAACACCAGGCATTTCTCGTAAGAAATCCAGACGGGGCCTTCCGTCCAGGTATGACCGCTGGCAATGACTTCGATCTTTGTCTCGGGTGAAACGATTTCATTGAACCGTGGGTCAAGGGCGACCAAATAGCCCAAAGTAGGGTAGGACTTTACGCTCTTCTTAGCCTCTGTGAGGCTCACGTCTTCTTTCTCCCGTGGCGCATCTTTACATTGGAAAAGAGTCAAAACGAGTAGGAGCGTAAGGCAAGAGCGAAGTGGGGAGTATTGAATAGTAGTGGTCATGATTTGTAAAGTATAAACAAGTATACAACCTCTTTTGGTCCAGAACTGCTACTTACCAATTAGTGGTAGAGTTCGGAACGTTTATAGTTTTGGGCGCGGCCGCAGGTGCAGGGTAGAGGACCGGCCACCACGCGCGGAGGGCGTGGTGGCCGGGACCTTCCTTA
>CALIGP010000436.1 GCA_938021455.1 uncultured Lewinella sp.
ATTCTGGCGCCCCACGAGCTGCACGAGCAGGAGCTGGCGCAAACGCAGGTGCAATGGAACGCTAAACGGTATACGCAGTCTCAGGCCGAAGACCTCGTCGATGCCCGCGTCCTTTTGTTGGACACCATCGGCATTTTGAGCCGGGCTTACCGCTACGGAGAGCTGGCCTATGTGGGCGGTGCCTTCCGCACCGGCCTCCACAACACGCTGGAGCCGCTGGCCTATGGCCTGCCGACGGTATTCGGCCCCCGGCACCAAAAATTCCCCGAAGCCGCCGCGGCCATCGCGGGCGGCGGCGCCTTTTCCGTTACTTCCGGAGGAGAGCTCGCTGCCGTGCTGGAAGAGCTGCTCGATGAGAAAAAACGAGCCCAGGCCAGCAAAGCCCAACGTATTCTGGCTAATGCTAACGCTGGTGCGGCAACGCGCACCGCTCAAATCATCAACAAATGGGGACAATGACTGAGTCACGACAACATTGCCCTCTTTGGACCTTCCTCTGCACCTGCGGTATCGCCCTCCTAATTTCCTTGCCACTAAGTAGCCAGTCCCTCACTCCCGAAGCCAGCCTCGACCGGGTCTTTGAGAAAGGTAACCTAATGGTGGCTATCTCCGCCCAGAGCTGGCGCCCCGGACTGTGTATGGCTGCGGCACGGGTGCAAACCGGAAAAAGCGTAAGCATCTCCCTGAGCCTCAGCGCCCAAAACAGCTACACCTTCATCTCCACTGCCGACCAGGAAACGACCGACGTAGACCTCTATTTGCGGGATCCAGACGGAAAATTGATCGCCAGCGACAGCGAAACGGACGGAACACCTGTGATCGAATTTCGGGTTCCCGAAACCGGAGACTACCAGCTTCAGTTACATATTCCGGCTTCTGACCAGGGGATTAATTTTGTCTCCCTAAGTCTTTTAGAGAGCAATGGCCGGCAAATAATTGAAGAGGATTACAGACGGTTAACGGCTAGCTTTTTCGCCAGCAGTGAAGACATCCTGGCCAGTTACCCCGACGTTCGTTGGCAAGCGACCCCAAATCAGTGGTGTCTCTTCGGTTTTTCGCTGGATCAAAAAGAAGGACATACCTTTCGGCAGTTACAAATGGAGGCTGCCCGCTACTACTTTGCCGCAGCCGGAGGCCCTGCATGTCAGAACATTGACCTATATTTAGCCAATCAGGAAAATGAAATTGTTGCCCTGGACAAAGCCCCCGATGCACTGCCATTGCTAGAATTTGAAAGCAAAGACAGCCAAACGTATAATCTACGAATCGAGGCCAAACGTTCCTCCGGCCCCAGCTTCATTTTACTTGGTCTCTTTCAACAGTAAACCTGACCGGGCAATTCTTCCGGTCGCAATACCCCCCTCTATTATGGGCAAAGTCCTCAAAGTAATCGAAGTACTCGCAGAAAGTGGTGACAGCTACGAAGATGCCATCCGCAATGCGGTTGAAAACACCTCTAAATCTCTTCGCCACGTCCGCTCTGCTTACATTAACGAGCAGTCCGTCACCGTGAAAGATGGCAAAGTGGATAAGTTCCGCGTTAACGTCAAAATCACTTTCGAAGTAGACGTTTAAGATTGGAATTTTCTTCCAAAAAAAAGGCCACCCACTGTTCATTTAGTGGGTGGCCTTTTACTTGAGGTAAGTTTAAGAGCGTGTCTAAATTTAACACTTTGGGCTACCTGCGCCAAATGTCATTCCGAATTGCTTTACTTCATCGGTCACTTGGCTACGGCCAAGTTCCCTCTTCGCGCCTTATTCAGAACGATATTTGTCAGCAGTCGCCTCAAAAGCTAATTTTAGACACGCTCTAAGCTGACAGCTATTTCACCGCCAATCGCTTAATCACTTTATCGACTTCGGCTTCCCGGCCTTTTTCGTAGCCCGTGAAGGACTTCACGATATTTCCGTCTCCGTCGAGGATATACATTTGTGGGATACTTCGGAATCCGAGCTTACCCTGCAGTTTACCGTCCGTATCAACCAGAATGTCGTATTTCCATCCTTTGCGCTTTACGAGCGGGTTGATCCGATTGATCATGTGTCGTTGGTCAACGCTGACCGCTACGAAGCGGGCACCGTATTCGCTTTGCCACTTGTCGAGGTAGGACTTCATATGATCCAGCTCCATGTGGCAGGGCATACACCAGGTTGCCCAAACAGCAATAACGGTAGGTTTACCATCACCAACATAGTCTGCCAGAGAGGCTGGTTGTTGGCTGACCGTCACAAGGTCCGGAGTGGGAAAGGCTTTTTGGGCGTTGAGGCCCACCGTCATGCAAAGTAGTAGCAACGGCAACAGTAAGTTCTTAAACATCTTATTTCTTTTACGCAGAGTAAACGTCCACTCCCCGTATTAATGTTACCCGAAGATAGGTTATTATTATCTTAATGTGTTAAGACATGGAATTTATCCCATCTCCTGCACGACCTCCTTTACCTGGGGCATCATCCGCTTCAGCATTGACTCAATTCCGGACTTCAAGGTGACCGTTGAGCTAGGGCAGCCACTACAAGATCCCTGCATAATTACCGTTACTACACCTTCATGGTAGCTTTTGAATTCGATGTTTCCACCATCCATTTCAACCGCTGGCTTCACGTAAGTGTCGATGAGGTCTTTGATTTGCTTAACGGCCTCTGCATCGTCTTCGCTGTAGTCGTAACTATCGCCACGCTCGGCTTCCAGACGGGCTACCTCTTCGGCGAAACCATCTTTAATGATGGCTTTATCCTCTTGCAGGTATTCTTTGATGAACTCCTTGAGTTTAAGCATGATGTCGTCCCAGGAGTAGTTAAACTCTTTGGTCAACGTTACGTAGTTGTTGGCGATGTAGACCTTTTGCACGTAGGGAAAGTCATAGAGGGCCGCTGCCAGCTCCGACCATTCCCGGGCAAAGGATTCCTCCTTAAACTCTGCCGTCCCATTGAAAAGCATGCGGTTGGTGACAAACTTCAGGCTCTCCGGATTGGGCGTTTGCTCCGTGTAAAGTAGTACGGGGCGCTTTTTGGTGGCGACTTCGCTCATAATATTTTATTTGTGACCCAAAGGGTCGTTCGGCTGGTAAACGCTTGTTCTGCCGAGAGGGTTTAATGCCCGACAAGCCAAGATTTGAGGTAAGGCCAACCATTTCCCGTACTTATCCCATCTTTACACCAAAATATACCTTCTAATGCGTCATTTTTTATTACTGATCCTTCCGTTAGCTTTCTCCCTTTCTGTCTCCGCCCAGGAGTTTAGCGGAGGGTTCCGTGCCGGTCTTAACTTTATTAGTTTCTCTGGCGATCAGGAAATGAGTTCTGTTTCAGATGCCACCTATGAGACCTTTAACCGTACCACTGGCTTTCACGTAGGGGCCACTTTCGCGCTAGCGTTTACGGATCTGGTAGGCATAAAGGCTGACCTCATGTACAGCCAAAAGGGAGGAGAGATCAGGTACGAAGGTCCCTCCTACTTTTACCTGTACGCCAATCAGGATGACCTGGAGGGATCCCTCATTTTTGGTGATCGAAACAGTGAATACGACGTCGTCAATAGCTTCATTGATATTCCCCTCACAGCCTACTACCGGCTGGGACCACTGGAAATTGAAGGTGGCTTTAGCGCTGCCTTCATGGTCAATAGTAGGGTTTCGGGCGGAGCGACGTACAACACGAATACCTTCGGAATCGATAATGACATTGTCTTTAACGTAGACGGGAATTACTTTCAGGACGGCGCGGGCGGAGCTGGTGTTATCTCTCGCTCCTCCACTCCACTGCCACGCACGGATGTTTTACCTCCTGACGTGATTTCAGCGTACTATAACTCTAACAGTAACGAAAAGCTGTACAAAAGGCTCGATTTTGCGGCCGTAATTGGTCTCAGCTTCTACCTGAACAACGGCCTGTTCATTGGCGCCCGCTACCAACATGGCCTTACGGACGCCACGCTGGGTGAAAATGATCTTCGGATAACCAACGACACTCAAGTCGGCGGTCGGGAGTTCAATACAGATGACACTGACAACAGCCGGGTTATTCAGGCTAGCGTAGGTTTCCGGTTTTAAGTTTTATAGCGGACCATTGTAATAACACACATAACCGAAGAGCAGGAGACCACTCTATCCACAAGAGCTTCCATTAAGCGAACAGCGTTCAGGCTATATTGCCTGAACGCTGTTCGCTTACTACTGCTTAGGAAGCCAAGTCCGTAGAATCAGCTCGTTAGTACATTTATTTACACTTAGCGGCTCTTATGCATCTGAATCGCCTGTGCTAACTGCTCAACCTTCAGGTTCTTGGCAACGATCTTGCGGTCCGGACCAAGCAGATATAGCTCCGGAGTATTATCTACGTAGTAGGTTTTAAAGATGCTACGGTTACTGGGATCAAACACATTGGTGAATGCCTGTAAACGGTAAGCCTGCACGAAACCTTTCCACTTAGTGGCATCCGTGTCAAGTGCGATTGCGTACACATCCAGTTCGTTCTTCAGGCTCTGGTAAGCCTGCGTTAGTTTGGGGGTTTCTTCAATGCAGTGATCACACTCTGGGTTGTACATAAATACGGCGATATAGGGCTTCTTAAGGTCGTACAGACGCTTTCCTTGACCATCCAGTCCTGGCACAGTGATGTCTGGCCCTGCTTGTCCCTTAAGGCTGTAGGCCATCTGGTCCGCTCGCTGTTGTAGGCCGAAGACGGTCATGCTATCTGACCAGAACGCCCGCTCACGGGTAAAGTAATTCTGGATCATATGAACGTGAATCGCCTCGGCATCCATTACCGTAGATTTTCCTGGTTCATACTGTAGCGTAATCCAGTTAGCGAAGAATTTGAAAAATTCCGGCTTATCAATTGCCTTAGCAATCAGGAAGTCGCTGGCTGCTTTAACAGAGTCAGCGTTCTGTGGCGTCAGCTCTTTGATGTACCGTTTTAGCTTGTTGAAAATGACCGGAGTTCTAAGCAGGCGATCGTCGTTGAAGTTGACGCCATCCCAAAAGTCCCGGCGAAAGGCAACTACCTGGCCTTCTTCGTCAACCTGGCCGTCGGGCCGACGGATGTCTCTTAGCTGTGGATTTTGTCCTCCACGCTTAAAGGAGGTAAAAAGAGAGTTCGGAGCCTGATTGTATAAGCCCTCGAGGTGTGCCATTCGTTGATCGACTAACGCCCGACGTTCGGCCTGCAGTCTATCGTAATCGGGGCTACCCTTGCTGGCCGAGCGGAGCTGCGCCCCAAGGTTACGGAACTGATCCTGCTGGCTATTTTCGTACCGAAGGGCTTCATACAGTAGCTCATTGTCCTGGCTTCCCTTTACGACCATCGTCCCTACGGCATCCGGCATAGCAGCGGTCAGGCTAAAGGTCTGGTCTTCTGTGATCAGTAATTGTACCCCAGAACCATCCGAAAAGTAAGCATAGTAATGTCCCGGAGGATAGGGTTCGCTTCGCTGAAACACAATGGCGTTACCGTCAATTCTCGCTGTATCTGCCCGGTATTGTTGTTCCATCAACTGACCGATTAGTAGCGCACCGGGTAGCGGAGCACCAGCCACTTCCACCCGTATATTAGGAGATTCCAGATTAGCCAAGCCGGGCGCGGACGCAGGTGCAGTCGAAGTCCCGGTGGAAGCAGAAGCAGCCCCTCCCGTATCGCCACAGGCCAGGAGTAAAAGAATGGGTAGTAGTAAAGCGTAGAAGCGCATAGTTTTCAATTGTGGGGGCAAAGGTACGGAAGGGTAAAATTGATAAAACGCACAAGGGCCGTCACCCCGGAGGATAACGGCCCTTTGACGCGTAGTGGAGCGGATTACAAGATTCGAACCTGCGACCTCAACCTTGGCAAGGTTGCGCTCTACCAACTGAGCTAAATCCGCGTCTGCTGGCTGCTCAGCCAAATGCTTTATTGCTAAAGCGATGCAAATATAGGGCGTTCCAAAAGACCCTTGCAAGTAAAAGGGCTTAAAAGAGAATAAAAGTTGCAGCAAAGAGAGCCAGTTCCTTGATTATCAATTTGATGGAGGTCAAAAAAAATCAGCCTACATTTGAGCCATGCGGAAGGAATACCAAAAGTATGCTTTCTACCTACTGGTAGTTGTTGGTCTCAGCCTATGGTTTATTAACTGGTGGGCGGGCCGCCCACTCTTCATTGATGAGGCCAACGTCGCCCGCAATTTGTATGACCGTTCCTTCGCGGGGCTGTTCAGCCCAATGGATCATCAGCAATACGCTGCACCGCTTTATCTGATAATGGCAAAAGCCTGCGGAGAGCTGTGGGGCTATCATGAGCTGGCGCTCCGCCTTCCGGCAATGCTGGGTGGTTGTCTGGCGGTCCTTGGCCTATGGCTGGCTGGGCGAACACTGAAGCTGGGCTGGTGGACGCTAATAGCCTTGGCGCTTCTATTCGTCAACCCTTACGTCCTTCGCTACGTAGGAGAAATTAAGCCTTATGCCCTTGATCTCGGACTAGCCTCGCTCATCATCGCCTTTGCGCTAAAGAATCCGCAGCCGAACAGGAAGTGGTTGGTCCTTGGTTTGTTAGCTCCCTGGATTTCTTTTCCATCCGCCTTCGTTTTGGCAGCGGCGGGGATTAGTTCTTTCCTTAGGATACTGATCCAACCGTCTGTTGACCAACCTGACATCAGTCAAAGTGCCAGAACGTCCATACTAAAGTGGTTGGGACTGGCAGTAGTCTGGCTACTCTCCTTTGCGGCATTGTACAGTATGGTGATTCAAGAATCCATCGGCAACCAATATCTGCACCAATATCATGGTCGCTATTTTTTTCCGTCTCTCAGTGGAGAAGCTGACTTTTTCAAAGCCCTTAAACTACTTTATTCACTACCCAAACTCGCCTTTGGTTTTACGAGTGTGGCCATTGTTGCTGGTACTTTCCTGGCAGGCTTAGGCCTGGCTAAAAAGTATAGCGATCAAAAGTTATTACTTTTTCTGCCGGTCATCATCGTTCTTATCGCCTCTTACTTCACCCTGTACAGTCTCATTCCGCGCTTACTCCTCTTTACCCTTCCTGGCTGGTGGCTGTTGGCAGCCATTGGCAGTAAAGAACTTTGGGAAGACGCCAGTAATAAACTATTAGTAAAATATGGCCTGCCGCTTATTTGGGTCTTCGTACTGGGGTCAACTAATGTAGTTCGTCACTTTCTGCAGCCGATGACCTTTTCTGATTCGCGGGACTTAGTTACGCAGGTAGCAGACGGCTATCAGCCCGTCATCCACCGAAGTGTACTACCTGCCTGGGATTACTACCGGCGTATTCATCCGGCATTTAAGGATAAACTTGAAGGGCAGCCGCCCGCAATGGAGATTAAACAACAATCCTTTCCAGGCAGATTTGTGCTGTTGTACACCGTCTTAACGCAGCAAAGCATCAAAGATGGCTTGGAGGTAGACATAAAGTGGGCGACGGAGCGCGGGTGCATGGTGAGGAAAGAGGCCATGTATCGGGCCGCTGCCGTATACTTGGATTGTGAATGACCAGAGGAGGCTTCTCCTTACTCTTCCAACAAACGCTGAACGCTCAGTTTTTCCAGCACTGGCCCCACCCGGCTTAGCTTTAATTCCGCCATCGTACGCCCGGCTCTTGCGCAACACTCCCAGCCCAGTCCTTCGTTATAGGCAGCAAGGAAGCCAGACCAGAAGGCATCCCCCGCTCCCGTAGTATCCTTCACGTCCACTTCTCTGGCGGGGAGGTGGAAAGTTCCCTCGTCGTGCATCACAAATACGCCGTCCTCTCCCAGCGTTAGGCAGACGAGATGAGCCCCCAGGTCCTTAATTTTTTGTGCGGCGGAGTGATAATCAATCACCATTTCACCGAAAAGTCGTTCGAAGTCTACTTCACTGACTTTCACTAAGGCGCCGAGGCCCGCTAATTCTGCCAGGGTTTTGCGGCCGAGTTCCACATTGTCCATCCAGATCTTGTCGGCATAGTTGAAGTCAGTGCTCAGACGGATGCCGCTGGCGGCAGCTTCCCGCATTGTTAGCAGGATACTCGTGCGGGCGGGATCCTGGCTGAGGGCAAAAGCGGTAGTGTGCATTATTCTGGCGGCGGACAAGTCTAGCCCTTTGAGCTGTTCCAGGGTAATCTGGCGGTCCGCTAGCCGGTAGGGCTCGAAGTTGCTCACGGCCCGGGACTTGGTGACGAGGATAAGTGTTGTCGGGTCTTCATGGCGGGCGACGGCAGAAGTATCTACACCAGATTCTTGTACGGCGTGGAGCAGCAAGCTCCCGGCATCGTCTTGCCCAACGGTGGCGACCAGGCTTACGGGCTGGCCCAGCCGGGCCAGGTTCATGGCCAGGTTAGCCGGGCTGCCTCCGGGCAGCCGTTGGTAACGGTCTGCCGAGCGAAAATCGTCGGTATATTCAGTGCTGATCAGGTCAATGAGGAGTTCACCTACGCAAATGATTTCTGAGGGGGGCATGTCGGAGAAAAGTTAGGGGGGCGAACTTACGGAATAGCTGGCGTACGCACCGCGCGCGTTGTTAAATTAGTAGCGCGGCTGGAAGCCGCTTTGGCCGGTCGCTGCTGGAAGCAGCGTACGCCGACAACCTCCCATTGCACCCGCGCGCCGTCGCCCCCTTTAAATCTATCCTCCGAAACATGGAGTAGCACAGAACAATTAGCTCGCCATTGTACTTTTGTCTTTGTATTCAAAACAAAGACACTGCGGCATGAAAGCTACCCCCAAAAGAAGCCAGAAACTAGAGAAATTGCGTAACCATCCGTTTGACCTCGTCGTCATTGGCGGTGGTATTACCGGTGCCGGCGTAGCGCTGGATGCGGCCAGCCGCGGACTCGACGTTCTGCTCATTGAGCGCAATGACTTTGCCTCCGGCACCAGCTCTAAATCCACCAAGTTGATTCACGGCGGATTACGGTACCTGAAGAACCTGGAGATTGGTCTTGTTCGCGAAGTCGGGCAGGAGCGCGCCGTGGTACACGAGATTGCTCCCCACCTTGTCCGCCCCGAGAAGATGTTACTCCCCCTGATTGAAGGCGGGTCATTGGGCAAAATGACGACCAGCATGGCCCTTTGGGTCTACGATTTTCTGGCCGACGTTGAAGGCGACGATAAGCGGGTCATGCTGACCAAAGAAGAAACCGTTGATTACGAACCGCTGGTGCGCACGGACATTCTCAAGGGCGGTGGCTTCTACGCCGAATACCGGACCGATGATGCCCGTCTGACCATCGAAAACATCAAGACCGCCGAGAAGCACGGCGCGACTGCCCTCAACTACGTAGAGGCGACCGAATTTGTCTATGATGACGACGGGCAAATAACCGCCGTTACCTGCCACGACCGCTTCAGCGGCGAGCACATCACCGTAAAAACGGGTCACGTCATCAGCTCCACCGGCCCCTGGGTCGACGAACTCCGGACGGTCGACAAAAGTATGACCGACCGCCACGTTTTCCTTTCCAAAGGCGTACACATCGTTGTGTCCCGCGAGCGCTTACCCCTGAAGCACGCCGTCTACTTCGACGTGCCTGACGGGCGAATGTTCTTCGCTATCCCCCGCCTGCGTTGCACCTACATCGGCACGACGGACACCGCCTATAAGGGCGACCCCAACGCCATCCCGACCTACATCGAAGACGTTGAGTACATCCTGCACGGAGCCAACCTGATCTTCCCGACGGTCAATCTGAAGCTCGAAGACGTAGAGTCAAGCTGGGCGGGCGTACGGCCGCTGATCTACGAAGAGGGAAAGTCCGGCTCCGAGATGTCCCGCAAAGACGAAATTTTCGAGTCCGAATCCGGGCTACTCTCCATCGCTGGCGGCAAACTAACCGGCTACCGGAAGATGGCCGAACGAGTCGTTGACCGTGTCGGTAAGCAGATGGAAGAAGACGGAAAAAAGCTGAAGCAGACGACTACCAAAGAGATCGACCTGACCGGTGGCCCCTTCAAAGACTTTGCTGCCGTGCTGGCCTACGAAAAAGTGATTGCGGCTCAACTGGAAGAAGCCAGTCTTTCTCCTGACCGTGCTGCCTACCTGGTGAGCAACTACGGTAAACAATCTCCAGAGATTGTTCTGGCTTCCACCCTGCGAAGTGAAGGAACGGATGTCGGCCGACTGGCCGCCGCCGAAGCCGCCTGGTGCATTGAGCATGAGCTGGCCCTCTACCCCATCGATTGGGTCGAGCGGCGCAGCGGCCGCCTGTATTTTGATATGCCGAGCATTGAGCCCGTGCTCGAAGAAGTGCTGGCCGTCTTCGCCGAGGCCTACAGTTACACCGAAGAAGATATCAACAACGAACGCGAACGCGTACACAAAGCCATGAAATGGGTGAGTGAGTTTACGGCTGCGCCGGAGGGAGTGGTGGTGCCGGAGATCGTGGCGGGGTAAAACCTCACCCCACCACCGGAAGGTAGCAGCGCAGCTCACCCCGACCCTGGAAAACCTCTCCCCAACCCCTCTCCGGAAAGCCTTGCCTCCGGCGCGGCGGAGAGGGGCTTGGGAAAACGCTGGGCGTTTTTCGCAGGAAGAATAGCTCGAAGAGCTTTGTAACGCAGCACCGACTTCAGTCGGCAACTGCAACCTCTCTTGGTCGGCCATCCCTACCATAGACGCCCTTCCAGGGCTAGGTCAGTTGGCGAATTTGAAATCCACGTGATAGTGATCGTCATGCAGATCGTCCACTAGATTGGGCAAAGACTTAGCGAAGTAAACACCACGGGCCCGCAGTTGCTGCCCACTTTTAGTTGCGTAAAAGTCATCCTTGAGGTTGATCTTGAGGATGACTTTTTTTATGCGCAAACCATTCTTTCGGGCCGCATCATCGAGCGCGAGAATATGCTTGCCCATGGTTTCAAAATCGATGGTTACCTTTTCACTCCACCGTCCTTTTTCGTCGAAGGAGAGCAGGTAATGCCAGACGCCTAGCCGGTCCAGCCAGCGGTATTGTTGCCCGTTCTTGATCTTGGGCACCATAAAATCCACCGACATTCCGATCTGATGCGTACGGTGCGGCCAAAGCCGCCCACCACCGCAACGGGCGCTTTCCATGATCCGGAACTGAGTGCCGGGGCAACTCGTCTCACAGGCGGCATACGCATCCACCACCGTTTGATGGACTTTCTGATGGGCGTAGCCCCGATCCAGAATGAAGTAACTCAGCGGGCTGAAGTACCGGAAGTTATCCCCTGACCACGGAAGCAGCCAGCCGTTTTCCAGCGTTCCGTTGGAGACGGAACCTTTGGCGATGCTATTACCCTCATTTTGGTGCAATAGTTCCGGAAGGGATAATACAAGGAGAAGTACGGCTAGAAGTGCCAGGACTATCTTTTTACGTTTGCTCATGGAAGGGTTTTAGGGCTCTATCCCTTAAACGCCCACCGGAAACCCATAGTGCCCCATCACTAAATCAGCTACTTCATCAGCAGACAGCGATTCATTATTGAGCTTAAATATTTTACGCTCCGGCATCTCCCCTTCTAGTGTATTCAGCCGGTAGACTTTGTCGTCATGTTTAAGAAAACCAGCAGATTTCTTCACATCCCGCTTAGATGCTTTCTCCGCCAAACGATCAGGTAATCCATTTCTCTCTAAGCGGATTTCCTGGCTGGCTTCCAGCTCTACGTAGTGGATCTTAGCCCCCTGATCCGTAAAGATTTTCACGATCCGATCTACGTAAGCATCTTCCTCCGGCAAGCCCATCGCCCAGCAAAAAGTAAAGATGAAGCCGGATAAATCACTTTCCGCTACGGTCTCAAAAACGCCGAAACGGACCAGGCTGTCGATCTTCCGAAAAGGATCCGTGCCGAAGTCGAAGAAGCGATTGGCCAGCTCCAGGGAGACATGATTGTGCATCAGCTTGTAGCCCGTTTTAGCGGCGAGGGCTTTGCCGACGGTCATTTTGCCGACGGCGGGAGGTCCGAAGATGAGGATGAAGTTCATGTACGTAAAGGTCGGGAAGTACGGTTGGAGTTGCATCAGTCACTATAAGCCCGGAGCGAAGTATCCTTGATAAGACTCCGTGAAGGTGGTTATCATACAATCAAACGATAAACCGAGTAGCCCCCCGATTAAGCTAACCAGCACTAAAACACCGATCGCAGCGCAGGCAAGCAAGCTCAAATATTGTAACCCGTGAAGCTCAAATATTTGTGCCCAGAAAGGAGATAAGCTATTGGTGGAAGCCTCTTCCTCCGCAAACATGCTTGGATCATCCAAAATCTCCGGACTGCCATATTTCACACCAGCCAAGGAAGATTGAATGAGATTTCTACTGCTTTTATAACTCTTATGCAAAGCCAACAGGAATAAACTCGTGATGGGTAGGTTAGTGATCAATCCTGCTCCATTCGCAATATGGATACCGGTTAGTAATGCCAATCCAGCACCTAACAGTAGAAAAACATCGAACCCGAACCTCTTCATGGGCCGGCTAAGATTGGTCGGAGCCGCTTCGTTGTAAAAATAAATTAACACACAAAGTAGTATCAAAACGAGCAATAGCAGACTGCAGGGATAAGAAAAAGTACTTGATGTTTGGATGCCTTCATTCACCATAATGAAGAACATACAAGGAAGAATAATCAGTGCGAACACATCACCAATAACCCGAAGAAATGAAGAAAGTCGATCCTCTCCCCGAACCGCATACAACAGAACACGGATTGTGGGAAGGAGAATACCGAAGGCGAGAACAAGAAGAAAGAGTAAAATCAAAACTATTGAGTTTCAGTATACTGCCGAGCAATCCGGTCTTCCGGCCGCCGGTCAAAGGTGTACAATACGATGCGGAAGCACCAATCGGCGGGCTTCATCAGTAGGTAAATCAGATCGCAGAGGTATTTATTTTCGTAGGGTGTGTAGTCTTTATGGATGAAGTCCCCTACCCTGTCGTAGTTACGGCGGATAAGCCGGTGAGCCTTCGGGAAGCGGTCCTCAATTAGTTCCTCGAAGGCGTTGGCGACCAGTAGTTGGCGGTTACAAATGATCCGGTGGCCATGGCGTTTACCCATCCGGATGGGCTTGACGATGCTGCGGTGGCCGCCGGCGGCAACGGAACAGAGATAGTGGTCTGTGCCAGCGGGAGAGTTACAGCCGTACTGTTCCCCTAATTCAGAAAGGCCATGACAGTAGGTTTGGGTAAAAGCCAGTATCAGGGAGTCTGGCCGTTGGCCGAAGAGTAATAGTGCTGTCTGAAGACAGATTACGACGGGCAGCGCCAGCACGGTCAGGACCGGCGTTTTGAGCAGTAGCGGCCGGGCCATTAGCTGATACACGATGTCGTCCCAACCGTGTTGGTAGGCCAGCGGTTGGTCGGATCGTTCTACATCTCCGACCATTACTTCCGTACGGGGAGGAAAGCGTTCGTCCATAAAGCGCTGATGGGAACGATAGAGCTCCATGATGAAGAGTATTATGATCGGGATGCAGCCAAAAACACCCAGTAGCGGCTTCAGATCATTCCCCCCAAAGTATTGGTAGAAGATCACCCCGCAAAGAATCGTACCAGCCAGCATACCAATGTTCGTCATCGCTTCTGGAATCGGGGGCAGGCTATGCTCACGGTTCTTTGAAAAATAGTAAGCCGTAACGGTCAGAAAATAGAGGATAAATACGCTTAGCAGGTGGTCTCTCGCAAAGGTCAACACGTTGCCCATTGCACAGCACTCAGTCTGATCTCCTGATACATTGGCAGCGAAAGCAACTAGTGGAAAGGCGACCATCAACACAAAATCAACGAAGGGAGCCAGGTTCTTTGAGTTGGTATCCTTTCCGGTAATAAGAAAGCCAAGGAAACGAATGAGCACATACAGCTGAGCGGACAGGAACCCGGCGATTAGCAGAACCACAATTAATAACATGCAAAAAATAATTAGGGCGGTCACGACATCTATTTTGGCAAATATAAAGCACTTTGTGTTTCAAAGCAAATACTCACTACTTCTATTTGTTCTTTCCAATATCCGGGCGCCGGGGCGCAGGTGCAGGGGGAAGGTTACCAGTACGCGCTACCTCCGGCAGCGACCGGCCAAAGCAGCTTCCAGCTGCGCTACCGATTAATAGCGCGCGCAGAGCACGCTTCGGCCGGTCGCGCGCAAAGCAACGCGTACGCCAAACATTCCCCTCAACCGTTTATCTTTGCGATCTTCCGTATTTGGCCTACTACGCCAAAATACCAACGAACCAAAATACCAACCTCACTTTGCTCGACCAGCTCGCCGCCATCTTTCATCGCTTCAAGAACCTCGAGGAACAACTCTCTGACCCGGAGGTAATCACCGATGCCAGTAAGTTTACCAAAGTCAACAAAGAGTACGGTAAGCTGCGGCCCATCGCGGACACCTATCTGGAGTACAAGGACCTGCTCGACAACCTGGAGAGCGCCGAGTCTATGCGCAAAGACCCCGACCCGGAGATGCGGGAAATGGCCCAGATGGAATTCGAAGAACTCCGCGATCGTAAAGAGGTGATGGACGAGGAGATCAAAGTAATGCTCATCCCGAAAGACCCGGAAGATGAGCGGGACATCATCATGGAGATCCGCTCTGGAGCGGGCGGCGACGAAGCCGCCATCTTCGCCGGCGACCTCTACGATATGTACAAGCGCTACTGCGAAGGCAAGGGCTGGAAACTGGAAGTCATCGATGAAAACGAAGGCACCGCCGGCGGTTACTCGAAGCTCGTCTTTGAGGTCCACGGAGACGATGTATACTCTCACCTCAAGTTCGAGTCCGGTGCCCACCGTGTCCAGCGAGTACCGAGAACGGAGAGCCAGGGCCGGGTGCATACCTCCGCCGCCACGGTCGCCGTCTTACCCAAGATGGAGGAAGAGGACATCAACATCAACAAGGCCGATCTGAAGATCGATACCTTTCGCGCCTCCGGCGCGGGTGGACAGCACGTCAACAAGACGGAGTCCGCCATCCGGATCACCCACCTGCCTACG